>NZ_VRVH01000413.1:0-3189 GCF_008040095.1 Methylobacterium sp. WL6
GGGTCCTCCTTGCCCTGCCGCGCCCGCCACGCCAGCAGGCCGGCGACCGCCGGCTCGCCGAGCCACAGGCCGCCGCGATAGGCCTTGAGGGCCAAGGTGAGGGGCGGCGCCCTCATGCCCGGATCCTCATGCCGCCTCGGCGCGCGGCGCGGCGGCCCCGAGCCAGTTGTCCCCGACCCGGTCGAGGCGGCCGACAAGGGTGTAGGCGCGGTCGTGGACCCGGTTCATCTCGGCCTCGAGGCGGGCGCGCAGGGCCTCGAACGTCTCCGGGTCGGGATCGCGCGGCACGAAGACCGCCTCGCCGAACACCACCGCGCCGCGGCCGAACGGGAGCCCGAGGCAGGCGCGGTCCCAGCTGCCGAAGCGGATGTGGCGGCTCGTCACCACCGCCACCGGCACGATCGGCCGGCCGGAGAAGCGCGCCAGGGTGAGGATGCCGGCATCGGCCCGGCGCGAGACCTTCGGAACGTCGGCCGAGAAGGCGACGATCTCGCCGTTCTTCAGGGCCCGGATCATCGCGCGCAGGCCCTCGGCGCCGCCCTTGGCCTTGGCGTCCTTGACCACGCGGCCGCGGGCGCCGGAGGCGCGGATCACCCGCACGCCCATCCGCTCCAGGGCGATGGTGTTGATGTTGCCGTCGGGATTCTTCGAGATGATCGTCGCGACCCGGTCCACCGGCCGGCCGGCGAACGACACCATGATGTGCTGGCCGTGCCACATCCCGGCGATGAACGGCGACATCCCGTCGAGCCAGGGATCGGCGCCGGCGGGCTCGACGGTGAAGCGGTTGGTGCGGCGCACGAGCGTGAGGTAGCCGGCCGCGAGCCGTCCCAGGGCGCCCTGCACGGCCGGATGGCGGATGACGCGCTTGCCCAGGCTCATCGTGCCGAAGCCCGGCGCACCCGGCCCCGTGCGGACGGGCCGCGATCGCCGGGCGAGGCCGCGCAATGCTGCGGCACGCGAACGGCGGGAACGGTCGGCGTGGGATTCATGTCTCGCTTTCCGAGGCTCGGCCGGGCTTGCGCGGGGGCGCGACGGCCGGAGGGCGGCAAGGCGCCGACCGCGCCTGGCGACGGGTCGGGCAGTTCGGACGCGACAGCGGGACGGCACCGTCCTGCGCCGCCCGGTGGCTGTCTAGACCCGTCGCCTCGGCCCGCGCAACCGAGACCGGGCGTCCCGGGGCGGCCGATCGCTGCGCGGCGTGCCCGAAAACACCTCGAAACCGCGCGAAACGGGTTGTTTGGATCAATTCCAATGTGTAGCTTGGAATTGATCTAAATAGGATGTCGATCATGAACGCGACCCTCGTCGTCGACCCCCATACCCCGCAACCCCACGACGACGCCCACCGCGCCTTCGTGCTCGCCTACGTCCAGCCGGGGCTCGCCGGGCTGATCGACGGATCGGTCTCGACGCTGGCCCCGATCTTCGCCGCCGCCTTCGCCACGCACAGCAACGGCGCGACCTTCCTCGTCGGGCTCGCGGCCTCGCTCGGGGCCGGGATCAGCATGGGCTTCACCGAGGCGCTCTCGGACGACGGCCGCGTCACCGGGCGCGGGAGCCCGTGGATGCGCGGCCTGGTCTGCGGCGCGATGACGGCGCTCGGCGGGCTCGGCCACACCCTGCCCTACGCGATCCCGAGCCACTGGCCGAACGCCTTCGCGCTCGCGACCGGCCTCGCGGTGCTGGTGGTGGCGATCGAGCTGCTCGCCATCGCCGCGATCCGCACCCGCTACATGGCGACCCCGTTCGGCCGCGCGGTGCTGCAGATCGTGCTCGGCGGCGCGCTGGTGCTGGCGGTGGGGGTGCTGATCGGCAGCGCCTGAGCGCATCGCCCGATCCGACGGGGCGCCGGCCGCCACCATTTCGTCGCAGGCGATCCGAATCGGGAAACTGGGCGGTTCGGCCGCGCGATACCGGGTCATGTGGTATCTCTACGGACTGACCGTCCTCGCCGGCCTCGCGAACGCGATCCAGCCCGGGCAGAACGCGACCCTCTCGAAGACCTTCGGCCTGCCGGTCACGGCGGCCGTAGTCATCCTCTTCGTCAGCACGGCCTTCATGCTGCTGGGCGGCCTGGCATTCGGCAAGCTCGCCGTGCCGAGCTGGGAGCAGGTCGCCGCGGTGCCCTGGTGGGGCTGGCTCGGCGGCTGCCTCAGCGTCCTGCTGATCCTGGCCCAGCTCTACGCCGCGCCCGCGATCGGCGCCGCGTCGTTCCTCGGCCTCATCGTGACGGTCGGCGTCGTCGCCTCGATCGTGCTCGACAACTACGGCTGGGTCGGGTTCGAGGTCCATCCGGCCAGCCTGTGGCGCGTGCTCGGGGCGGCCCTGATGATCGTCGGCGTCGGGATGGTCGCCTTCACATGAACCCTGATCGTCGCGCGGCGTGAGCCTCGATCGTCGCGCGGCGTGAGGCTCGGCCGGCGCGCGGCACGCGCCGGCTCGCTTGACGCGGCCGGCCTCAACCGCGATGCGGTCCCCCGTGTCCTTCCGCCTCGCCCACCTCACCGACCCGCATGTCGGCCCCCTGCCGCGGCCGCGCCTGCGCCAGCTCTTCGGCAAGCGCGCGACGGGCTACGCCAACTGGCGCCGCGGGCGCTCGCGCAGCCACGACATGGAGGTGCTCGGCGCGCTCGTCGCCGATCTGAGGCTGCAGGCGCCCGACCACGTCGCCTGCACCGGCGACCTGTGCAACATCGGCCTGCCGAGCGAGTGGGACACCGCGCGCATCTTCCTGGAGGCGCTCGGCACGCCCGAGGCGGTCAGCTTCGTGCCGGGAAACCACGACGCCTACGTGCGCGGCTCCCTCGAGGGCCTGCTCGCGGCCTGCGGTGCCTGGACCGCCGACGACGCCGGCGGCAGCGGCACGTTTCCCTATCTGCGCCGGCGCGGGCCGCTGGCTCTGGTCGGCCTGTCGAGCGCGATCCCGACGGTGCCGTTCGTCGCCACCGGCCGGCTCGGGCCGCGCCAGATCGCGGCGGCCGAATCGCTCCTGCGCACGCTCGCGACCGACCCGTCGCGGCCGGCGCGCGTCGTGATGATCCACCACCCGCCCCATCCCGGCGGCGCGAGCCCGGGACGCGACCTGCGCGATGCCGCGGCCTTCAGCGCGATGCTCGGCCGCGTCGGCGCCGACCTCGTCCTGCACGGGCACAACCACGTGGCGAGCGTCGCCCACGTGGTTGTGCC
>NZ_VRVH01000414.1:0-3176 GCF_008040095.1 Methylobacterium sp. WL6
CTGCTCGGCCTCTCCGCCGCCCACGACGTCCCGGGCTTCCTCGCCGCCCTGTCGGACGGGCTCGGGCTGCCGGCGAATTTCCTGCGCAGCGCGCCCGACGCCGGCTCGCGCTACGACCTGCTCACGCTGTGCCTGCGCGCCGCCGACCTCCACGAGGAGGAGGCGGTCTACGTCTTCCTGACCCTCGACGAGGCGGTCTCGCGCTCGGCCGAGCGGGTGTTCGAGCTCGTCCGCCTGTTTCGGACCACCGATCGTCCCGCCGCCCGCGACCTGCTCTCGGCGATCCTCGACCGGCCGCTGCGCGAGCGCAGCGGCGCGTCCGACGCCCACCAGCCGCACCATGCGCCGGACACGGGCAAGATCCGGCAGGCCGCGGCCGAGCGGCCAGCGAACCGGACGCCCCTCCCGATGCGGGCTCGGAAGTCGTCCTGAGATCGGCCGGCGCCGGCCGCCGGCTGGGGCTCACGCACTCCGCGTCGTCGTATCGTCCAGTACGAACGGCCTCAACGCCCCTCCGAGCCCCGCCACGGAGCCTTGCGATCGGCATCCGCGAGGGTGTCGCGCGAGGCGGCCTGCGGACCGACGTGCCGGCCGAGCTCGGTCATGGCCTCCTGCGCCAGGCGCTGCCGGGACTCCGCCGGCATCGCGCTCCAGGCGGCCGTGGCGGACCCGACCGTGGCGAGCAACGTCGATCCCGTCGCGGGCGCCGGGAACGCCGCGTCGCGCGGACCGGCCATCTCGGGTGCGGACGGAACGCTCGCGCGTGTCCCCGGCTGGTCGCGGGTCGCCGCCAGGTACGACAACGCGCCGATCACCAGGGCGGCTCGCAGCAGGAACGACATGGACGGTGATCCGGGAAGCGTGCGGGTCGAAGACGGCCGAGGGTGGGGCCGGCTTCCTGAATCCAACGTCAACCGATCGCCTAAAAGGCATTCGATGGTGAACGAGCCCCGACGGGGACACCCTGCGCGTAGTCACGGTTACGTTGTGGAAAGCATCCCGGCCATCGCGGGCCGACGCGCAACACTCGTTTAAGCCGGGTCTGCGAGGGTCGGGATCTAGTCGTTCGTCACCGAACCGGGGGGCGCGAAGGCCGAGTATTACCAGGCATGCCGCGTTGTTGGCCGTCCTGGTCTTGGGTCTTGTGCGTTGCGCGTATCTGCCTTGCGTATTCAACACCGGCTGCCCGCGCTGCTCGACGCCCGCCTCGCGAGCTTCGTGCATGAATCGGCGATCGAGGATGCCAGCGTGCGCTTCCGCCACGAGCGCTTCCTCGTGTCGCGCCTCGCCACCGGCGCGGTGATGATGGCCGGCCTGCCGCCCTACCTGCTGTGGCGCGGCGTGCCGTCGGGCATCGAGGTCCTGGCGATCGCCAGCCTGTTCCTGCCCGTGCTCGCCGCCGTCCTGCTCTCGCGCACCGGCTCGCTGTGGATCGCGCACGCCGTCTCGTCGGCCGGCCTCACCGGCCTCGTCGTGTGCCTCGCCAGCCTCACCGGCGGCGTGCAGTCGGCCGCCGCGATCTGGCTCGTGGCGATCCCGCTCGAGGCGGTGGTCTCCGGCTCGAAGCGCGCCACCGTCGCGGCGTCGCTGCTCGCGATGGTCGGCGTCCTCTGCGTGGCGTTCACCGGATCGTGGATCATCACGAGCCCGACCATGGCGCTGTCGGCCTCCGTCGCGATGCCGGTCTTCGCCATCACCGCGATCGGCCACGTCGCCGCGCAGGTGTTGGAGCAGATGCGCAACGAGGGCCAGTGGCGCAAGCGCATGCGGGACAACGAGGCCCGCGACCGGATGCTGCTCGCGGCGATCGACGACCTCGTGACCTGGCACGACGTCAACGGCCGGGTGATCGAGGCGTCGGCCTCGGCCGAGACGCTCGTCGGCACCGATGCGATGCGCTTGCGCGGCCACGGCCTGCTCGAGCGGGTGCACGTGGCCGACCGCCCCGCCTTCCTCCAGGCGATCAGCGATGTCGCGGCTCTCGGCAAGCCGGCGACGGTGCAGCTGCGCCTCAACGTCGACCCGACCGCCCGGCGCCAGGACGGCGCGCGGCTGATCCATGTCGAGATGCGCGCCCACCGGATCGCGCAGTCGCCGTCGGGCCCGGTCGGCGTCGTCGCGGTGACCCGCGACGTGACCGAGCATCGCCGCCACGCCGAGGAGCTCGAGCGCGCCCGCGCCGAGGCGGAGCGCGCCGACGAGGTGAAGAGCCGGTTCCTGGCCAACGTCACCCACGAGCTGCGCACGCCGCTGAACGCCATCATCGGCTTCTCCGAGGTCCTAGCCGGCGAAGGCGCGGTCGTGCTCGCACCGGAGCGGGCGCGGGAATATGCCGGCATCATCGGCGCCTCGGGCCAGCACCTGCTCAGCGTCGTCAACACGCTGCTCGACATGAGCCGGATCCAAAGCGGCAACTTCGACTACGCGCCCGAGCTGGTCGACGCGGCGGCGCTGACGCGCAGCTGCTGCGACCTGATGAAGCTCAAGGCCGATGCGGTCGGCGTCATGCTCGCGCAGGTCGCCGAGCCCGGCCCGATCGAGATCACCGCCGATTCGCGCGCCTGCCGTCAGGTGCTGATCAACCTTATCTCGAACGCGGTAAAGTTCACGCCGGCCGGCGGCCGCGTCGAGGTGGCGCTGCGCCGGACCGCGGCCGGCCTCGACCTGATCGTGTCGGATACCGGCATCGGCATCCGCGAGGCCGACCTGCCGCGACTCGGAACGCCGTTCTTCCAGGCCGGCTCCGGCGGCTACAAGCGCACCCACGAGGGCACCGGCCTCGGCCTCTCGGTGGTGCAGGGTCTCGTCGGCCTGCACGGCGGCACGATCGCGATCGAGAGCGCGCCGGATGCCGGGACCACGGTCACCGTCAGCCTGCCGAGGGCCTGCCGGTCGGCCGAGAGCCCGGTCGGCACTGCGCCGCTCACCGCCCGGGTTCGCCCGGCCGGCAGGGCTTCGGCAACCGGCGCCGTGGTGCGGCTGCCGCTCGGCCTGTTCGACACCGGGCCGACGGTGGTGCGGGAGATCGACGATCCCGCGCGCCTGCGCCGCGTCGGCTGATCGAAACGCAACGGGGAGACAGAATGTCCGAGATGCGCGACCATCGCGAGATCACCGTCGCCGGAGACGCCCGCAGCGCCCGCCCGGCCAAGGCCCCCCGCCGCCCGGCGCAGCGC
>NZ_VRVH01000415.1:0-3167 GCF_008040095.1 Methylobacterium sp. WL6
CTTCCGCCCCGCGCGCTGCCCCACCGTCTCGGTCGCGGCCAAGCCCGCGGCCGGGACGACGGTCGAGCTCGTCCGGGCGCGGATCGCCGACTACCTCCGCCATTTCGCGACGCCAGCAGCCTGCGACTTCGACCTGTTCCACGCCCATTGCGGCATCGGCGGCAACGCGCTCGCGACCCTGGCCCGCCGCCGCCTGATCCCGGGCTTCGTCCGCACCGTCCACCACGTCGACGCGTTCAGCGATCCGCAGCTCGCACAGTGGCAGGACCGGGCGATCCTGGACGCGCAGGCGCTGCTCTGCGTCAGCGCCGGCTGGAAGGGCGTGCTCGCGAGCGATTACGGGGCCGAGGCGACGATCGTCGGCAACGGGATCGACACCGACGCCTACGCACCCGAGCCGGCCGACGACGACGCGGCGGTCGCGGCGCGCTTCGGCCTCGGGACCGGCCCGGTGCTGCTCGCCGTCGGCGGCTTCGAGGCGCGCAAGAACACGCTGGGCATCGTCGCGGCGTTCGCCGCGTTCCGGGCCTCGCACCCGGAGGCGCAGCTCGTGGTGGCGGGCGGCGCCTCGCTCCTCGACCACGCGGATTACCGGGCCCGCTGCCGGGACGCGCTGGCGCGGGCGGGTCTCGCCGTCGGGCCCGGGCAGGCGGTGGTCGAGACCGGGCCGGTGGCGCAGGCCGTCATGCCGGCCCTCTACCGCCGCGCCGACGCCCTGGTGTTCCCGTCGCTGAGCGAGGGGTTCGGCCTCTGCGTGCTCGAGGCGATGGCGAGCGGCACCCCGGCGATCGTCTCCGACTGCGCGCCGTTCACCGAGTATCTCGGGCCCCGCGATGCCCTGTTCGTCGATCCCGACGACGCCGCCACGATCGCCCGCGCGATGAAGGCCGCCCTCGACCCGGAGGTCCGGGCGCGCCTGATCCCGGCCGGGCTCGCGATCGCCAAGACCCATCCCTGGCGGCTCTGCGCGGAGCGGCACCTGCCGGCCTACGCCGCCTGCGCGCGCCGGCGCCCGGAGACGTCCCATGCCTGAGATGCGCTTCCACATCCGCTGGCCCGACGGCGCCCGCGAGGCCTGCTACTCGCCCTCCCTGGTGATCAAGGACCACCTCGCGGTCGGCCAGGACTATCCGCTGGCCGAGTTCGTCGCGCTGAGCCGCACCGCGCTCGGGATCGCGAGCGAACGGGTGCGCGAGCGCTACGGCTTCCCCTGCGGCCGGGCGCTCGCGCAGCTCGCCCGGATCGAGGAGGGCGCGCGCCAGCAGGCGCCGGGCGCCGTCCACGTCGAGGCCTTCGAGGAATGACCGTTCGCGAGGAATGACCGTTCGCTCCGCCCGCACGCGGGCGGGCCTTCGCCAGAGACCAGGAGACGCGCCATGAGCCGCCAGCCCGAGCCGGACACCCATTCGCCCGCGCACTGGCCCGTGATCGTCGTCGGCGGCGGCCAGGCCGGGCTCGCGATGAGCCGGCAGCTCGCCAACCGCGACATCCGCCACGTGGTCTTCGAGAAGAACCGCATCGCGCACACTTGGCGGACCCAGCGCTGGGACAGCTTCTGCCTCGTCACCCCGAACTGGCAGTGCCGGTTGCCGGACTTCCCCTACGACGGGCCGTCCCATGACGGCCGGGACCCGCACGGCTTCATGCGGCGGGAGGAGATCGTCGGCTACATCGAGGCCTATGCCCGCCACATCGCGGCGCCCCTGCGCGAGGGCGTCGGCGTCGCGGCGATCCGCCCGCGGCCCGAGGGGGGATTCGCCGTCGCCACGGGGGAGGGGGTCCACACCGCCGACGCGGTGGTGCTGGCGATCAGCGGCTACCACCTGCCGGCGATCCCGGCGATGGCCGCGGGCCTGCCGGCGGAGGTGCGGCAGGTCCATTCCTCGGCCTACCGCAACCCGGCGCAGATGCCGGACGGGGCGGTGCTCGTCGTCGGCTCCGGCCAGTCCGGCTGCCAGATCGCGGAGGACCTGCACCTGGCCGGCCGGACGGTGCATCTGGTCACCGGTTCGGCGCCGCGCTGCCCGCGGGTCTACCGCGGGCGCGACGCCGTCGACTGGCTCGCCGAGATGGGCCAGTACGACCTCACGGTCGAGAAGCATCCGCTGAAGGACGAGGTCCGGCGCAAGGCCAACCACTACCTCACCGGCCGCGACGGCGGGCGCGACATCGACCTGCGCCGCTTCGCCCTGGAAGGCATGCGCCTGCACGGGCGGCTGACGGGCATCGACGGCCCCCGCCTCGCCTTCGCCGACGATCTTGCGAAGAACCTCGACGGGGCGGACGCGGTCCATATCGGCATCCAGGCCGCCATCGACCGGCACATCGCGGCAGCCGGCATCGCGGCCCCGGAGGAGGCGCACTACGCCCCCGTCTGGCAGCCCGGCCCGTTCGAGCCCGTGCTCGACCTCGCGACGGCCGGAATCCGCAGCGTGATCTGGGCGACGGGGTTCCGTGCCGATTTCGGCTTCGTCGAGGCCGACATCTTCGACGGCCGCGGCCTGCCGGTGCACCGCCGCGGCGTCACCGCCCAGGACGGGCTCTACGTCGTCGGCATGCCCTGGCTCTGGACCTGGGGCTCGGGGCGCTTCTCCGGCATCGCGCAGGACACCGCCTACCTCGCCGACGCGATCGCTGGAGCCGCCGCCGCGCAGCCGCTTCCGATCGCCAGCTGAGACGGCGGCCTCCGCGAAGGCCTACCCGACGATCACCCGCCGGTCGCCGGCCCGGCGGGTGAAGCCGGTGGCGTCGAGGTGCTCGAGCAGCGGGATCGAGAATTTTCGCGAGATGCCCAAGGCCGCCCCCGCCTCGCGGGCGAGGAAGCCGGATTCGGGCTGGGTCGCCCCGGGGAAGGCGGTGCGGAGCTTGGCCCGGGCCTCCTCCACCGCCGCCTTGTGGAACAGCACGGCGCGGCGCTGCACCCGGTCGACGGCGCGGATCACCGTGCCGGCGCCGACGAGGTAGGTCAGCGCCTCGCGGCGGCGCACGTCGCGCCCGATCGCCTCCGCCTCGTCGGGCGGGTTGAGCCCGGCCTGGCGGAACACGGCTTCCAGGCGCCGGGCGACCTCGCTCTCGTTGCGGGCCGGGTTGAACGCCGCGCGGCGGAAGAGGGCGCCGCCTTGCGCGACGTCGCCGGTGGCGACGAGGTCGCGCAGGGCCGCGGCGGC
>NZ_VRVH01000416.1:0-3139 GCF_008040095.1 Methylobacterium sp. WL6
GGCCTTCGGCCAGGGCGGCCCCGCCGGCCCCGCCGCCGGGGCCGCCCTGGCCGAAGGCCGTGGCCGTGCCCAGCACCAGCACGGCGGCCGTCACCGTTCCGCGAAAGATCTTGTTCATGGCGCTCGATCCCGTCCCGTTATTGTTGAAAGGCCACGTCCGTCGCCGACCGACGAAGTCACCGCCCCGAAACGGTACAGTCCCGAAAAGCGTTCCGTCGGCGCGTGCCTCTCGGAGACGACGTGACACGGGCGGTGGGCATCCTCGTTCGCGCGCCCACGCGGCCTAGGCGGTCCCGGTCCCCGCCTGTAACGTCGCCCGTATCAAGAATGCACCGTCCGAACGACGGAGACAGGGAGCCAGCATGTCCGACTCGATCGGGATCGCGCCAACCGCCGAAGACGTGGCGGCCGACCGCAGCCGCCGCATCCGGGCGATCGTCGCCTCGTCGTCCGGCAACCTGGTCGAGTGGTACGATTTCTACTGCTACGCCTTCTTCGCGATCTACTTCGCGTCGTCGTTCTTCCCGAAGGGCGATTCCACCAGCCAGCTTCTCCAGACCGCCGGCATCTTCGCCGTGGGCTTCTTCATGCGGCCGATCGGCGGCTGGCTGTTCGGGCGCATCGCCGACCGCGTCGGGCGGCGGACCTCGATGGTCATCTCGGTCCTGATGATGTGCATTGGCTCGCTGTTCATCGGCCTGCTGCCCACCTACGAGACCGTGGGCGCCGCAGCCCCCGTGCTGCTGCTGCTGGCGCGCATGCTCCAGGGCCTCTCGGTCGGCGGCGAGTACGGCACCAGCGCCACCTACATGAGCGAGGTCGCGCTGAAGGGTCAGCGCGGATTCTTCGCCTCGTTCCAGTACGTGACGCTGATCGGCGGCCAGCTCCTGGCCTCGCTGGTGCTGATCGTGCTGCAGTTTGCGCTCACCGAGGCGCAGCTGCACAGCTTCGGCTGGCGAATCCCGTTCTTCCTCGGGGCGGTGGCCGCCATCGTCGCCCTCTACCTGCGGCGCTCGCTCGCCGAGACCGCGGGCTCCGACAAGGAGAACGCCGGCACCTTCTCCGAGCTCGCCAAGCATTGGCGCGCGTTCTGCGTGGTCCTAGCCTACACCGCCGGCGGCTCGCTGGTGTTCTACACCTTCACGACGTACATGCAGAAGTATCTCGTCAACACCGCGCATTTCGACAAGGGCACGGCCTCGCGCACGATGACCGCGGTGCTGCTGGTCTACATGATGGTCCAGCCGCTATTCGGTGCGCTGTCGGACCGGATCGGGCGCAAGGCCAACATGCTGCTCTACAGCGGCCTCGGCACGCTGATGGTGGTGCCGCTGATGACCGCGATCGGCGCGACGCAGGACCCCTACGTCGCCTTCGGCCTGATCACGCTGGGGCTGCTGGCGGTGAGCTTCTACACGGGGATCAGCGGCATCGTGAAGGCGGAGCTGTTCCCGACCAAGGTCCGCGCGCTCGGCGTCGGCCTGTCCTACGCCCTCGCCAACGCCACCTTCGGCGGCACCGCCGAATACGTGGCGCTGTGGTTCAAGGAGGCGGGGATGGAATCGAGCTTCTTCTGGTACGTCACCATCCTGCTCGCGATCGCCTTCGTCGCCTCGCTGATCATGCCGAACCCGAAGGTCCACGGCTATCTCGACGGTGACGGCACGGTGGAGGAGGCGCTCGGAGGCAAGCCGCGCCTGGCGCGGGCCTGAGCCCGGCCCTGCCGTCGCGCGGAATGCCCGTCAGGCCGTCCGGGACCGGTTCTTGAGCTCCATGTTCTCGCGGTAGAGGGACTGGAGGTTCTTGAAGACGCCGCCGAGATAGGCCTGGTAGGTCGGCAAGGCATCGGGCGCGACGCCGGCGCGCCCCGCGAAATGGGCGACGATGGCATCGGATTCGGTCGTGAACCGGCCGGGCGCAAGCTCGGCCGTCGGGAAGGTCACCGTCTCGACCGCCGGCGCGAGCCGGCTGCGGATCGACGTCTCCGCCGCGTCGCCGGGGACGAACTCGCGCAGGTCCGCCCGATCCAGCTGCCCGGTTTCGAGCAGGAACAGGCGGACCTTGAAGCAGAACGGGCAGCCCGCCTTCAGGTAGACGGTCGGCTTGAACGCGGCTTCGGTCATCGTCGGTCGTCCTCGTCGTCGAAGTGGGTCGGGCAGTCCCGCGGTAGCGGGCCGGAAGCGCTCGGCGGCGCGGCCGGGGACCGCGCCGCCGCGTCGGATCCGACCGATCCGCCGGTCGGCACGGGCCGGGACATCCCTCGCCGGGCGTCGGCCGTCTGTGACCGAGGGCCTCGTGCCCCTCAGCGGATCGTCGTGCGGGTCACTTGATCACCGCGCAGCCGATGCGGTTGCCGGCGCCGCCGATCGGCTGCGTGGTGTGGTCGTCCTCGTTGGCGTGGACGATCAGCGCCGAGCCGTCGCCGTCCTGGAGGCCGCCGTCGCCCGTCAGCGGCGTTTCGCTGGAGACCTCGGCGTTCACCGAGCCGTCGGCCGCCGCGTAGACGTTGGGCAGGTCGCCCTCGTCCGGGCCGTCGGGGTTGAGCAGGCCGTGCTTGCTCTGGTCGTGGTTCACGTGCGCCTTCGAGTTCATGAACTTGTCGGTGTCGGAGCAGTCGCCAACCGCGTGGAAGTGGATGCCGTGCCAGCCGGGCGGCAGGCCGCCGGCCTTGATCGCGATCCGCATCACCAGCGCGTTCGCGCCGTCGCGGATCGTCAGCGTCCCGATCGGCTCGCCCTTGTTGTTCTTGATCTCGCCGGTGAAGGTCTGGGGTGCGGCGGCCGGGGCCGACTCCGCGGCCGGCGGGGTCTGCGCGAGCGCTCCGGTGGCGCCGGATGCGAAGCCGACGAGGGCTGCGAGCAACGGCAGGGTGCGTGTCATGTGATGGCTCTCCTCTCCACGTCGGGCTAGTTAGGCCGTCATCCGGTCCTCCGACAGGGCTTTCTTCGATCGCGCCGCCCGGGCAGCCCGGCGGCCGGACCATTCGTGACCCCTTCCCCGTGAACCAGCCTCGATGACGCGCGACAGGATCAGGGCCGACCTCCTGCTGGTCGAGCACGGCCATTTCGAGAGCCGGGCGCGGGCGCAGGCCGCCATCGCCGCCGGCCTCGTGCGGGCCGACGGGCGCGCGGTCACCCGC
>NZ_VRVH01000417.1:0-3118 GCF_008040095.1 Methylobacterium sp. WL6
GAGCTCGACGCGATGCGCGAGGAGCGCGACCTGTGGCGCGCCTCGGCATGGCGCGCCTCGACTTGGCGCGCCTCGACTTGGGGCTGTGCCGGGGCCTGGGCGGCGGGCGCCTGGGCCTTCATGGCGGCGAGCCAGTCGCGCAGCGGGCCCGGGGCCGGGCGTCCACCGGACTCGTAGGGTGGCAGGTTGCGGGCGGGGTCCGACATCGGCATGTCCTCAACGATCGAGGCCATTCAGCGCCGAACATGCTTAACGATCGGTAAAGGTTAACGCCGTCTCGCCGTCCGATCACGGGATTGTGGGCCGGATCCCGCCCTGCCCCTCAGCCCGCGCCCTTCTCGATCTCCTGGTCGACGTTCTGCTCGCGCTCGTCGAAGGTGTAGCCTTCGAGCCAGTCCGCGCTGTCCTGCGAGCCGGCCGGGTAGGGGTCGGCCGAGAGCGGCGCGCCCTGCTTCTTGGCCGCCCTGCCCTCTTCCACGATCTTGGCCGATACGTATGCCATGCGGGTCTCCTCCTTGGCGCCTTGGTCTTCCGAAGGTGGGAGGACCGTGCGAAAAGGCGAGCCCGGCCGTCGGCGGGGACGACGGACCGCTGCGGATCCGTCGCGAAATTGACTTTTCGCGTGAGCTTCCGTATCGCCCGGCGCATCCGACGTTCTTCGTCGACTCCGAAGCCGACCGGTCCACCGAGACCGGAGGTCAACGCCCGACAGCGCGTCCGCGCCCTCGGGCGTGCTCGGCGTTGGCGGCAGCGTCCTCACGAAGGCCGTCCTTGACCCACGCCATGACCCCATCCGCCGCCCTGCGCATCGAGGATGCCGTGAACGAGGTCTGCCCCTGGTCGGGCAAGCCGATCGCGGCCGATTCGCTGACGCTGTACAACGGCGCCGTGGTCGGCTTCTGCAATCCGGACTGCCGGGACAAGTTCGCCCGCGCGGTCGGCGCCTTCGAGGATGCGTTCCAGGCGCGTCGCGCCGCCGCGTCGGGGCTGGACCAGTAGCGCCATGTTCGAGGGCCTTTCCGACCGCCTGTCCGGCATCCTCTCCGGCCTCACCCGCCGGGGTGCGCTGACCGAGGCCGACGTCACCGCCGCGATGCGCGAGGTCCGCCGCGCCCTGCTCGAGGCCGACGTGGCGCTCGAGGTGGTCCGCGGCTTCACCGACGCGGTGCGCGAGAAGGCCGTCGGCGCCGTCGTGCTGAAGTCGGTGACGCCCGGCCAGATGGTCGTGAAGATCGTCAACGACGAGCTCGTGGCGATGCTCGGCACCGACGCCGCGGTGATCGACCTGAACGCGCCCGCCCCCGTGCCGATCCTGATGGTCGGACTGCAGGGCTCGGGCAAGACCACCACGACGGCCAAGATCGCCCGACGCCTGTCGGACCGCGAGAAGCGCAAGGTGCTGCTCGCCTCGCTCGACACCCGCCGTCCGGCGGCGATGGAGCAGCTCGCCGTCCTCGCCGGTCAGGTCGGCGTCGCCTGCCTGCCGATCGTTGCCGGCCAGTCGGCGGTGCAGATCGCCAAGCGCGCGATGGATGCCGCCCGGCTCGGCGGCTTCGACGTGGTGATGCTCGACACCGCCGGCCGCACCACGGTCGACGAGGCCCTGATGCAGGAAGCCGCCGAGGTGAAGGCGGCGACGAAACCCCACGAGGTCCTGCTCGTCGCCGACGCGCTCACCGGCCAGGACGCGGTCAACACTGCCCGCGCCTTCGACCAGCGCCTCGGCGTCACCGGCATCGTGCTCACCCGCATGGACGGCGATTCGCGCGGCGGTGCGGCGCTCTCGATGCGCGCCGTCACCGGCAAGCCGATCAAGCTCGTCGGCACCGGCGAGAAGGTCGACGCGCTGGAGGAGTTCCACCCCTCCCGCGTCGCCAACCGCATCCTCGGCATGGGCGACATCGTCTCGCTCGTCGAGAAGGCGGCCGAGACCATCGATCACGAGCAGGCGCTCCGCACCGCGGAGAAGATGCGCAAGGGCAAGTTCGACCTCGACGACCTGTCGATGCAGCTCGCCCAGATGGAGAAGATGGGCGGCATCGGCGGCCTGATGGGCATGCTGCCCGGCATGGGCGCGATGAAGAAGCAGGTCGAGGGCGCCAACCTCGACGAGAAGATGTTCAAGCGCCAGCGCGCGATCATCTCCTCGATGACGGCGCAGGAGCGCAAGAACCCCGATCTCCTCAAGAACTCCCGCAAGAAGCGCATCGCGGCCGGCTCGGGCACCAAGGTCGAGGAGCTGAACAAGCTCCTGAAGATGCACCGGACCATGGCCGACATGATGAAGGCGATGGGCTCGGGCAAGCGCGGCATCGGCCAGGCGCTGGGCTCGATGTTCGGCCTCGGCGGCGGCGGGATGCCGGGCGGCATGGGCGGGATGCCCGGGCTTCCCCCGGGGATGCCCGAGCCGACGCCGGAGCAGATCGAGGCGATGCAGAAGCAGTTCGGCGGCAAGCTGCCGCCGATGCCCCCCGGCCTCGGGGGCGGCGGCAAGATGCCGGGCCTTCCGGGTCTCGGCGCGCCGAAGATGCCGGGCCTCGGCGGCTTCCCGTTCGGGAAGAAGAAGTAGGGCGAATGGGGAGTAGCGAATAGCGAACGGGGCTTTCGGCCATCTGTTCGCTACTCACTACCCACGATTCGCCGATCGATCGAAGCAAATCAGGAGCTGAAGACATGTCCCTCAAGATCCGCCTCACCCGTGGCGGCGCCAAGAAGCGCCCGTACTACCGCATCGTCGTCGCCGACGCCCGCGCGCCCCGCGACGGCCGCTTCATCGAGAAGGTCGGCGCCTACGACCCGATGAAGGCCAAGGACGACCCGGCCCGCATCGTGCTCGAGGCCGAGAAGATCACGGCGTGGCTCGCCAAGGGCGCGCAGCCGACCGACCGCGTCCTGCGCTTCCTCGACGCCGCCGGCCTCGCCAAGCGCCCCACCCGCAACAACCCGCAGAAGGCCGAGCCGGGCGAGAAGGCCAAGGAGCGCGCCGCCAAGCGCGCCGAGAAGGCCGCCAAGCCCGCCGAGGACGCGGCCGCTTAAGGAGCGCCAGCATGCGTCGTCCCGCAGGCCCATCCCGCGGCGAGGTCTGGGTGCCGGGCGCGATGGCGCCGCGGCCCAAGCC
>NZ_VRVH01000418.1:0-3090 GCF_008040095.1 Methylobacterium sp. WL6
GAATGGTGCGGTGGGTCTGTGCTTCTGTTTTTTCCACCGCGGCGGGGCGTGGGGCGGGCCGCCCGAGCTGCCCGGCAGCGAGGCGGCCCCGCTGGCCGCCCGCCAGGTCTGGTGGGTGATGACGGCGTCGGCCACCGCGATGGGGATCTATCTCATCGCGATCCGCCGGGTGCCGATCACCATCCTCGGCGGGATCGTGCTCATCGTCGCTCCGCATCTGGCCGGTGCGCCGGAGGTGGCGGCGACGCCGTCCGAGCTTCCCGCCGGCCTCGCCGCGCAGTTCGCCGCGCGCTCGCTCGCCATCGCCTTCGTGTTCTGGGCGGTGATCGGGCTGGCCTTCGGGCGCGCCTGGCAGACCTTCGGCCCGAAGGCCGCGGCAGGCGCCCGTGGCTGACACGATCCTCTACGTCTGCACCACCTGCCGGATGGAGAGCGATGCGCCGGACGGCCCGCGCGCGGGCGCCCGCCTCTTCGACGCGTTGCGTGCGCTTCCCGCCCCCGACGGCGTGACGATCGAAGCGGTCGAGTGCCTGTCGGTCTGCAAGCGGCCCTGCACCGTCGCCGTGGCGGCGGAGGATCGCTGGACCTACGTCTACGGCGACCTCGACCCGGCGGATTCCGCACGCATCATTCTCGACGGCGTCGGCCTCTACGCCGGCACGCCCGACGGGATCGTGCCGTGGAAGCAGAGGCCGCAGGAATTCCGCAAGGGCGTCGTCGCCCGCATCCCCCCGTTTCCGCCGCGCGCGGCCTGAGCCATCGGCGAGATCCCCATGAGCATCGTCCAGAAGATCCCCTGCACCATCGTCACCGGCTTCCTCGGGGCGGGCAAGACGACGCTGGTGCGCCACGTGGTCGAGAATGCCGGCGGGCGCCGGCTCGCGATCCTCGTCAACGAGTTCGGCGACATCGGCTTCGACAAGTCGTTCCTCGCCGCCTGCGGCATCGAGGGCTGCACCGAGGATTCGATCGTCGAGCTTCCCAACGGCTGCATCTGCTGCACCGTCGCGGACGATTTCGTGCCGGCGATGACGGCTCTTCTCGATCGCCCGAATCCGCCCGAGCACATCCTGATCGAGACGTCCGGCCTCGCCCTGCCCAAGCCCCTGGTCCAGGCGTTCCAGTGGCCGGCGATCCGCTCGCGGGTGACCGTCGACGGCGTCGTCGCGGTCGTGGACGGGCCGGCGGTCGCCTCGGGCGCCTTCGCCGAGGACCCCGAGGCTCTGGCCAACCAGCGCGCTGCCGATACGGCGGTGGACCACGACAACCCGCTCGAGGAGGTGTTCGAGGACCAGCTCCTCTGCGCCGACCTCGTCGTGCTCAATAAGGCCGACCTCCTCGACGCCGCCGGCCTCGCGCAGGTGCGGGCCGAGGTGGAGCGCCAGCTTCCCCGCGCGGTGAAGGTGGTCGAGACAGCCCACGGCAAGATCGACCCGCGGGTGCTGCTCGGCCTCCAGGCCGCCGCCGAGGACGACCTCGACGCGCGCCCCTCGCATCACGGCGCGGGCGAGGATCACGACCACGACGACTTCGAGACCGTGGCGCTCCCGGTCCGCACGGCGATCACCGCCGCCGACCTCGCCGCCCGCGTCGAGAAGGCGGCCGAGACCGAGGGCGTCCTGCGCATCAAGGGCTTCTGCGCCGTCGAGGGCAAGCCGATGCGCCTCGTGGTGCAGGGCGTCGGCCGCCGCATCACCCATCATTTCGACCGTCCCTGGACGGCGGCCGAGCCCCGCGACGGCACGCTGGTGGTGATCGGCCTGAAGGGCTTCGACCAGGGCGCGGTCGCCGAAGCGCTCGCCGGCTAGGGGTTGTCCGCCGCACAGGCTACACTGCGCGTTTTCACGATCACCGCAGATTCCGGGATGCTGGACCGCCGACTTGAGCCGATGAGCATCAATGCGTTCTTCGCCTGGCAGGAAGCCCAAGCGGAGCGGTACGAGCTTGTCGGCGGTGTGCCGGTGCGGATGATGGCCGGGGCGCGCAACGTTCACGACGACATCGTCGTGAACATCCTCGCATGGTTGCGCACGGCCCTACGCGGAAGCGGATGCCGTCCGTTCACCGGGGACGGCAGCGTCGAAACGCTGCCCGGCCAGATCCGCCGCCCCGATATCGGGGTCGATTGCGGATCCCGCGATCCGAACGCGCTGAAGGCGGCGCAGCCGCGGCTGGTCGTCGAGGTGCTGTCGCCGAGCACGCGCGACTTCGATGCGTTCGAGAAGCTCGGCGAGTACCGCACGATGGCCGACCTGGAGCATATCCTGCTGGTGGAACCCAATGCGGCGGAACTCCGCCTCTGGACGCGTGATCCGGACCGGCATTGGGCTGAGACCCGTCTTCTCGGGCTCGACGCGACGGTCCCGCTCTTGGCGTTCGGGATCGCCATGCCCGCGGCCGAGATCTACGACGGCGTCGCATTTCCGAGCCGGCCCCGCCTCGTCCCCGACGAGCCGGGCGGCTCCGCAGGCTGACCATCGCATGCACCTGATCCGCATCGATACGGTGAGCCTCGACGACGGCGAGGCGGCGGTCGATCTCGGGCAACAGCCCGGCGACGTCGTGTTCCTGTCGTTTACGGATTCCGACCTGCTCGGCGTCGCCAATGCCCACGCGGCCTGCGGCCCGGGCTTCCCGTCGCTGCGCCTGGCCAAGCTGTCGCGCCTGCGCCACCCGATGTCGGTCGATCTCTACGTCGAGACCGTGGTGGCGAAGGCGAGGATCGTCGTGATCCGCTGCCTCGGCGGCCTCGACTACTGGCGCTACGGCGTCGAGCGCTGCGCCGCCGTCGCACGGGCCGCCGGCATCCCGCTGGTGATCCTGCCCGGCTGCGACAGGCCCGACCCGCGGCTCGCCGAGCTCTCGACCGCGCCCGACCTCGCGCCGGTGCTCGACGGATATTTCCGCGCCGGAGGCCCCGAGAACCTGCGCCGCATGCTCGGGCGCCTCGCGGCCGAGATCGGCGTCCCGACCACCGTCGAGACGCCCGAGACCTTGCCGCGCGGCTTCGCATGGTGCCCGGGCTGCGGACCGCTCGGCCTCGACGCGGCGCTCTCGCTCGGCGCCTCGCCGCTCGGCCTCGGCGCGCCC
>NZ_VRVH01000419.1:0-3083 GCF_008040095.1 Methylobacterium sp. WL6
CGAGCCACTTTAGCCGGTGGTCGAACACCCCGGCATGGCTCGAGCGCCGCACCACCCCGTGGACCGCGTAGCCCTTCGACAGCAGCAACTGCGCCAGATACGCCCCGTCCTGCCCCGTGATCCCCGTGATCAGTGCCGTCTTGGTGCTCATCTTGTGAAGCCTGTTCCGTCTGACCTTGACATTCCGTCGGTCGATGCGCGCGGGGCCGCCGCGATCCGCGACTGCATATCCGCCGGCACCCTGGGTTTCAATGCGTGAAAGGCCCGACATCCGTGGCCGATCCGCGGGCGGCGTGCGGGTCCGGGCCCCCGGCGGCCGTCGCGTCGCCCGCGGCGTCGCGCGTCCGCCGCCTGCGCGAATCATCCCGCCCTCTCGCGAACGATGCGGAAGGTTTGGCCAAGGACGCCCGTCCATGCAACCCAAGCGAGTATGATCGCGCTAGATATCTACCGAGGCGTGCTTTTGGCGCCGCCGGCGCGCTACCGCGCGCCGATCGCGCTCAGGTCGCGCCGTCCGTCGCGGCCCTCCTCGGCGGCCGGCGGGCGGAACCGGCCGGCGATCTCCGAGAATGCGTCCTGCATCCCGTCGAGGCCCTGCACCGTGACGATGCTGGAGCCCGGCCCGAGCGGCGGGATGAAGCCCGCCTCGGACAGGGTCCTGAACACCGAGAAGTTCAGGTCGTTCTGCACCTTCTGGCCGAGGCTGACGTCGACGATCATCGCCACGAGCTCGAACTCGAGGAACGGGTCGCCGATCTTGCGGAACACCACGCGCGGCGCCGGCTCCTTCAGCACGTCGGCGTGCTGGGCGGCGCAGGCGAGCAGCATCTCGGCGGCGCGCGCCGGGTCCTGGTTGCGCAGCACGTTGACCACCAGCGAGACCCGGCCCGTCCGGTCGCCGCGGACGCGGTTCTTGACGATGCCGGAGATCAGGTTCGAGTTCGGGACGATCACCGCCGAGCGGTCGAAGGTCTGGATCTCGGTAGAGCGCACCGAGATGCGCTTCACGATGCCCTCCGAGTCGCCGATCACCACCTGGTCGCCGACGCGGATCGGCCGCTCCCAGAGCAGGAGCAGGCCCGAGACGAAGTTGTTGACGATCGATTGTAGGCCGAAACCGATGCCGACCGAGAGCGCGCCGGCCACGATCGTCAGCTTCTCGAGGCTGAGGCCGAGATAGGAGAAGGCCAGCGCCAGGGCGAGCAGGAAGCCGCAATAGCCCGACACCGTCGAGATCGAGTTGCGCAGGCCCGCGTCGAGGTCGGTGGCGGGCAGGTAGACCTGGTCGAGCCAGCGTTGGACCGCGCGGGTGATGGCGATGCCGAGGACCAGGATCCCGAGACCGAGCGCGATCGTCGAGAGCGAGATCGTGACGTCGCCGACCTTGAAGCCGAAGAAGGCCTGCCGGATCGAGGAGACGATGTCGGTCGAATCGAGGCCCCAGGGCGCGAGCACCAGGAGCGCCACGATCAGGAACAGCAGCACCCGCGCGGCACCGGTGGAGAGCACCGCGATCTGGTTGAGCGAACGCTTGCGCAGGCCGGTATTGGCCTGGAGCGCGGTGGCGAGCCGGGTGTCGTCCGAGAGCGAGCCGCCGACGAAGGTGTCGGCGCTCTGCACCAGCAGGTAGAGCAGCACCAGCAGGCTCGCAGTCCAGACCAGCTGGTCGATCACGAACGCCGCGAAGGCGACGTAGCCGACGAGGGCGGCGACGCCGATGACGGCCACCGCCGCCCAGCCGACGAGCCGGGCCGGGCCGCCGATGCCGGTGGTGGTCTTCGTCGGCACGTAGGGGCCGAAGCAGGCCTCCTCCTCCTCCTCCTTGTCGGCGAAGCGGTGCAGGCCGATGGCGAGGATCAGCGCGGTGGCGACCGCGCCGATGCCGCGGGTGGCGATCGAGATCGGCAGCGCCGCCGAGATGCCCGAGTTCAGCGCCTCGATCGACTTCACCACGGTGATCACCGTGGCGATGCCGACCGCGAGCCGCGTCACCCGGATCGCCGCCGCGTCGCTCACCGGCGCCGGCCGCCACTGCGGCTTGTCCGGCGAGAGCAGGCCGTCGCACAGGGCCTCGACGAAGGCGATGAAGGCGAGGCCGGCCAGGATCGCGCCGGCCACCGGAAGCAGCCGGGAGGGCAGCAGGTCGGTGGCGTCGAGGGCGTAGTACACCGTGTAGGATCCGATCACCGCCGGCACGGTGCCGAGCAGCAGCACCCGCCACGCGCCGAGCAGGGTCTGGCGCCGGCTCGGGTCGGTCATCGCCGCGTCGCGCCGGCCGAGCCGCGGGGCGATGTTGCGCCGGCCGAAATACAGCGCCACGGACACGCCGAAGGCGAGGCCGAGCATCAGCAGGTTGCCGAGCGTTCCGTTGCGCGAGAACAGCAGCAGGATGTCGGACAGCGCGCTCTGGAGCGAACGGATGTCGCGGGGGACGTCGGCCGCGACCCGGCTCCAGAGCTGCGGGCTGACCAGCGCCTGGCTGCGCTCGAACAGCCCCTTGGTGAAGGATTCCCGGCGCCGGTTCGAGACCCGGTCGATGATCTGGTCGCCCTGGACGAGGAGCGAGCGCGCCAGCCGCTGGGTCTCGTCGATGCGCGAGACCGCCGCGTCGCGCTCGACCCGCTCCTGGGCCACCTCCGGGCTCTCCTCGGCGTCCTTCGGCTTCGGCCCGAGCTGGGTCAGGCGCTCCCGGGCCGATTCCAGCGGCGCGTCGAGACGGCCGATGATCGTGCGGATCTCGTCGGTGACCGGGCCGACGCCGTCGCGGATGGCGGAGAGCTCCGGCGTGCCGAGATCGGTGCGGGCCAGCTCCTTCTCGCGCGCGGCGAGGTCGTTCTTGGCCGCGTCGAGCCTGGCCCGGACCGCCTTGAGCGCCTCGGACATCTCGGGTTTCGGAGGGGCCGGCTTGGCGTCCGCCGGTTTCGCCTCGACCGGCTTGCCATCCGAAGACTTGCCGTCCGCAGACTTGCCATCCGAGGACTTGCCGTCCGCAGACTTGGCCTCGGCCGGTTTGCCGTCGGGCGCCTTCTCGGCCTTGGCGGGGGCCGTCGGCTGCGCGGCGGGCGCCTGCGCCTGCACGAGGC
>NZ_VRVH01000041.1:0-25545 GCF_008040095.1 Methylobacterium sp. WL6
GGCGAGCCGCCGGTCATGCCGGCATCGCGCCCGCCCCTGACGCCACCGTTGGCGCCACCCCTGTCCTCGCTCTTGCCGCCGCCCATCGTCTCCGAAGCGTTGCGGATGCCGCCCCTGTCCGGGCCGCCGCGCGCATCCTGGCCCCGACGCAGGTCGGCGTTGCGCTCGGATCCCCGGTCGGCGCCCGTGTCGCGCTCGCCGGCGTTGCGCCGGTCGGCATTGCGGAAGCCGCGATCGTCGCGGGTCTCGGTCCGGGTGGAGCGGGTCCGCACGTCCGTGCGATCCTGTCCGCGGAAGCCGACGTCGACGCTGCCGCCGCGACGCTCGGTCGTGGTCACGCTGAGGCGACGGTACTCGGGCGATCCGTACAGCACCCGCTGCCCGCGGATGGTGACGTAGCGCTCGCGCGGACCGGTCTCGCGGACCGTGACGAGGCGACGGTATTCCGGCGATCCGTACAGCACGCGGTGGCCGCGGATGGTGACGTAGCGGACCCGCGGGCCGCCCCGGCGCTCGACCGTGACGAGGCGGCGATACTCCGGCGAGCCGTACACCACGCGCTGGCCGCCGACGACCACGAACCGGCCCTCGCGCCGGAAGCCGCCGCCGACCCGCTCGGACCGGAAGTCGGTGCGGGTCTCGCGCCGCTCGCTGCGCGCCTCGCGCCCGCTCCGCTCCGCCCGGTCGCGGCTCTCGTGCATCCCGTCACGGTTGCCGCCGCGGCCCTCGGCCCGATCCGCGCCGCGCCGGTCGTCGCGGCCGGCGGCCTGACGATCGGCTCCTCCACGATCGGCTCCTGCACGATCGGCGCCCTGGCGATCGGACCGCCCGGCCTGCAGGCCGCTCTCGCGGCCGCCGGTTCCGTTCCCCGCGGTCGTGTTCCGGGCCTCGCCCCGCGTGTCCGACATCCGGCCGCCGGACGACGCGCCCGATGCGCGGTCGCTGCCCGGCCGTCCGCCGGTCGCGTCCGTCGAACCTGTATTCGCGCGGCCCGGCCCGGCGCCGGCCGCATTTCCGGCCGCGCCCTGGGCGTAGACCGACGTGCTGAGCAGCAGGGCTGCGAGCCCGATGGCGATCCTTTTCATGATGCTTCCTCCGACGTTCTTGGAAGTATCGAAACGCCGAAGGTTCAAAAACCGTTTCACACCTAGAAACTGATTTTTATGAACCGAAGTTCAGTCTATCGCTCGATCAAGCTTGGCCGTCGTCGCGTCGGCGCGGCGTTCTATTGCTTCGGCGTGCCGCCCACCTCCGCCTCGACCTCCGCCGGGTCGAGGTCGTAGCGGCGCGAGCAGAACTCGCAGGTGATGACGACGCGGCCGTCGTCGGCCACCATCTCGCGGCGCTCCTCGGGCGGGAACGAGCGGATCATGCCCATCACCCGCTCGCGCGAGCAGCGGCACTGCTCGTGCACCGCTTGCGCCTCGAACACCCGCACGCCGCGCTCGTGGAACAGCCGGTAGAGCAGCCGCTCGCTCGAGACCGCCGGGTCGACGAGCTCGTGGTCCTCGACCGTGCCGACGAGGGCGCGCGCCTCGACCCAGGCGTCGTCCTCCTGGGTGCCGTTCTCGTCGAGGTGGACGCGGCCCTCCGGGATGTCGCCCGGCGGCAGGTCAGCCAGGCGGGCCCGGTCGATCGACTGCGGCAGGAACTGGACCAGCAGCCCGCCGGCGCGCCAGCGGCTCTGCCCGTCCTCGAAGGCTTCGGCCACGGCGAGGCGCACCTGCGTCGGGATCTGCTCGGACTGGCGGAAATACTGGTGCGCCGCCTCCTCCAGGCTCTGTCCCTCCAGCGCGACGACGCCCTGGTAGCGGCTCGCCGCCGAGCCCTGGTCGATGGTCATGGCCAGGTGCCCCTGCCCGATCAACTCGGCGGCCTTGTGCGGACCGGTGCCCAGAGTCGCGATCGGCTCCGCCTCGAAGCGGGCGGTGGCGCGCAGGCGGTCGGGCGCCTCGAAGTCGACGACGATCATCCCGACCGGGCCGTCGGTCTTGGTCTGGAGCTGGAACCGGCCCTCGAACTTCAGGGACGAGCCGAGGAGCACGGTGAGCGCCGCCGCCTCGCCGAGCAGGCGCGCCACCGCATCCGGGTAGCCGTGCCGCCGCAGGATCGTGTCGACGGACGGCCCGAGCCGGACGACGCGCCCGCGCACGTCGAGCGCCTCGACGGAGAACGGCAGCACGCAGTCGTCGGCGCCGTCGTGACCGTTGCCTTCGTTGATCGGGGTGGTGTCGTGTCCGGCGGTCATGGTGCTCAATTCGATCCTAGAAGCAATTGGCCTGGAAACGTTCGGCCTGGAAGCGTTCGGGTCGTCATCGTCTGTCTGTCAGCGCGCCGATCGGCAGGAACAGGGTGCGCGAGTTGTCCGGGAACGCGAGGAATTCCGCCCGGCTGCGGCAGAATGTCAGCGCCTGGTCGTCGAGCGCGTGGATCAGGACGGCGCCGATGCCGATCACCTCGGCGGCATTGGCGATCCGGCGCAGTGCATCGGCCAGGAGGTCGGCACCGAGCCCACGCCCGGCCCAACGCCGATCCACGGCCAGCCGACCCAGAATCGAGACCGGGATCGGCTCCGGCGCGTTGCGTCGAATCCGTCCCGGAGCATCCGCCCGGGCGACCGTTCCCGCGGAGATGCAGTAATAACCCACCACCGTGCCGTCCGCACAGATCACATAGGTCCGGGCGAACCGGCCCTCGCTGCGGCGTGCTTGCCGCTTCAGCCAATCGTCGAGCACCGGCTTGCCGCACGAGAACCCATCGAGGCCGTGCTCCGGACCCAGCGGAACCGGCGGGCCGATCATCGCTCCCGGGCCGGCTTCCTCTCCATGAGCGCGCTCAGCCTCGGTCTCGCAACCGGCGGCGCGTCGAGGGCCGCGACGAACGCGGCATGCCGCGCGTCGTCCAGGACGAACAGGCGCTGATCGAGCAGCACGTCGATGGCGTGATGACGCGCGGTGTCGATCATGAACTCGGTCCGCGTCTTGCCGAGCACCGATGCGGCGTCATCGATCAGGTCCCGCGTCTCGGCCTCGACGCGCAGGTTGATCGTCGTCCCGCGCCGCACCGGGACGTTGCTCAGCCCATCGATGCTCACGGCGACAGCCTCTCACAACCGGGTCGGGATCGGTATCTCACGCCGTGAACGTATACACGATGTTCATACGGTCAAGGCCCGCGGACCTCACGGATCCTGCGTCCGAACGGCC
The DNA here is from genome assembly GCF_008040095.1 of Methylobacterium sp. WL6. NCBI lineage: Bacteria > Pseudomonadati > Pseudomonadota > Alphaproteobacteria > Hyphomicrobiales > Methylobacteriaceae > Methylobacterium > Methylobacterium sp. WL6. The sequence goes on from NZ_VRVH01000041.1 coordinate 3,207, forward strand.
TCGGCGATCCGTCCGCTCAGAGCCCGTTCGCCCGCAGGCACCACGCCAAAATGCCCTTCTGGGCGTGGAGGCGGTTCTCCGCCTCGTCGAACACCACCGATTGCGGGCCGTCCATCACCTCGGCGGTGACCTCCTCGCCGCGATGGGCCGGCAGGCAGTGCATGAACACCGCGTCCTTGGCGGCGGCGCGCATCAGCTCGGCGTTCACCTGGTAGGGGTTGAGCAGGTTGTGGCGGTGGCTCTCGTCCTCGTCGCCCATCGAGACCCAGCAATCGGTCACGACCGCGTCGGCTCCCTCGACGGCGGCGAACGCGTCGGTGGTGACGTTGACGCGGGCGCCCTCGGCGCGCGCCCAGGCCATCAGCGCGGGCGGGGGCGCCAGCTCGGGCGGGCAGGCGACGTTGAGGGTGAAGTCGAAGCGCGCGGCCGCGTGCGCCCAGCTCGTCAGCACGTTGTTGGCGTCGCCCGACCACGCCACCGTGCGGCCCTTGATCGGCCCGCGATGCTCCTCGAAGGTCAGCACGTCGGCCATGATCTGGCACGGATGCGACAGCTTGGTCAGTGCGTTGATCACCGGCACCGTGGCGTTCTCGGCCAGCTCGAGCATCAGCGCGTGATCGAGGATGCGGATCATGATCGCGTCGACGAAGCGGGAGAGCACCTGCGCGGTGTCGCCGATGGTCTCGCCGCGGCCGAGCTGCATCTCGGAGCCGGTCAGCATCAGCGTCTCGCCGCCGAGCTCGCGCATCGCCACGTCGAACGAGACGCGGGTGCGGGTCGAGGGCCGGTCGAACACCATCGCGAGGTTCTTGCCGGCGAGCGGGCGATCCACGGCGATCTCGCCCTTGCGGCGGCGCGCCTTGATCGCAGCGGCCGCGTCGAGCACCCGGCGCAGGTCGGCGCCGGAGAAATCCGACAGGTCGAGGAAGTGACGGGGCGCGCTCGCGCCGGCCGTCTGGCCGCTGCTCTGGCCGTTCGCTGGGGCAGTCATCTCAACACATCATGTCCGGGTTCGGTCGGCGGCTCCACCTTCGGGAGCCGAGGAAGGATCACTCGGCGGCGCCGCGCATCGCGCCGTCGAACGCGGCGGCGGTGGCTTCGAGGCGCGCGACGGCCTCGGTCACGTCGGCCTCGGTGACGATCAGCGGCGGCAGCAGGCGCACCACGTTGTCGCCCGCCGGGATCACCAGCAGGTGCTCGGCCCGCGCGGCGGCCGCGAACGCGGTGTTGGGCACGCCGAGCTTGAGCCCGAGCATCAGGCCGTCGCCGCGGATCGCCGTGACGACGTGGGGATAGCGGTCGCGAAGGGCCCCGAGCTTCTGCGTCAGAACCCGCGCGACCTGCCGGACGTGATCGAGGAAACCGTCGGCCAGCACCACGTCGAGCACGGCGTTGCCGACCGCCATCGCGAGCGGGTTGCCGCCGAAGGTGGTGCCGTGGCTGCCGGCGACCATGCCGCGGGCGGCCTCGTGCGTCGCCAGGCACACGCCCATCGGGAAGCCGCCGCCGATGCCCTTGGCCGCGCTCATGATGTCCGGGGCGATGCCCGACCACTCGTGGGCGAACAGCCGCCCGGTGCGGCCGACGCCGGTCTGGACCTCGTCCATGATCAGCATCAGGCCGTGCTCGTCGCAGAGCTCGCGCAGGCCCCGCAGGCATTGCGGCGGCACCGGCCGGACGCCGCCCTCCCCCTGGATCGGCTCGATCATCACGGCCGCCGTCTCGGGGCCGATCGCGGCGCGCAGCGCGGCGTGGTCGCCGAAGGGCACCTGGTCGAACCCGTCGACCTTCGGGCCGAAGCCCTCGATGTACTTCTGCTGGCCGCCGGCGGCCAGCGTCGCCAGCGTGCGCCCGTGGAACGCGCCCTCGAAAGTGACGATGCGGTAGCGCTCGGGGTGGCCGCCCGCGGCATGGTACTTCCGCGCCATCTTGATCGCGGCCTCGTTGGCCTCGGCGCCCGAGTTGCAGAAGAAGGCGACGTCGGCGAAGCTCGCGTCGACGAGGCGCTGCCCGAAGCGCTCGCCGTCGGGAATCTCGAACAGGTTCGAGGTGTGCCAGAGCTTCTGCGCCTGGGTGGTCAGGGCCTCGACGAGGTGCGGGTGGGCGTGGCCCAGCGCGTTCACCGCGATGCCGGCGCCGAAATCGAGGTATCGCTCGCCCCCGCGCGCCACCAGCCATGCGCCCTCGCCACGCTCGAAGGCGATGGGGGCCCGGGCATAGGTCGGCAGAAGGGCGGATGTCACGATCCCGTCTCCGTGTCGGCGTGCCGGGCGACGACCCAGCGTTGAAGGCTGCGTGCAGGACGAGTGCCCTGCGTGCAAAAACGAAAGTGCCGCCTCGTCACCGGGGCGGCACGCGCGCGATTACTATGAAACGAGGCCGCGCTGTCAATGATGGGGCCGGCCTTCGTGCCGGACATGCCTGCAAAACAGGCGTCGTTTGCCGGCTTGCCTACGACATGCCTCGCACGGGCCGCTTGCGCGGCAGGTGCTGCCCGTGCTCCAGAACCCGCGCATCGCCGACGACGAACCAGAGGAATCGCCTCATGAGCACGGTCAAGGAACGCCTCGAGAGCCTCGGGCTCGCCCTGCCGAAGGCGGCGGCCCCGGTCGCGAACTACGTGCCGTTCGTGCGGGCCGGCAACCTCGTGGTGATCTCGGGCCAGATCTGCTTCGGGGCGGACGGCAAGCTCGGGCCGGCGCATGTCGGCAAGCTCGGCGCCGAGGTCTCGGCGGAGGACGGCATCGCCGCGGCCAAGCTCTGCGCGCTCAACGTGCTGGCCCAGGTCGAGGCGGCGGTGGGCGACCTCGAGCGCGGGGTGGTGCAATGCGTCCGCCTCGGGGGCTTCATCAACTGCGTGCCGAGCTTCGCCGGTCTCGCCGGCATCATGAACGGCGCCTCCGACCTGATGGTCGCGGTGCTGGGCGACCGCGGCCGCCATGCCCGCTCCACGGTCGGCGTCGCCGAGCTGCCGCTGGACGCCGCCGTCGAGGTCGAGGCGATGTTCGAGGTGCGGTGATGGGCCGGCCCGCCGGGATCTCCTGGCTCGTCGCACGGCCGATCGCCCATCGCGGCCTGCACGACCGCGCGGCGGGCCGCCCCGAGAATACGGTCGCCGCCGCCCGCGCGGCGATCGCCGGCGGCTACGCCATCGAGTGCGACGTGCAGATCAGCGCCGACGGCGAGGCGATGGTGTTCCACGATGCGGCGCTGGGGCGGCTGACGGGCGTCGCCGACCCCGTCGCCGCGATGCGGGGCGCCGACCTCGCTCGCCTGACGGTCGCGGGCACGGCGGAGACCATCCCGACGCTGCCGGCCTTCCTGTCGGAGATCGCCGGGCGGACGCCGCTCGTGGTCGAGATCAAGTCGTCCTATTCCGGCGACCTCACCCTGACCCGCCGGGTCGCGGACATCCTGTGCGAATACGCCGGGCCGGTGGCCGTGAAATCCTTCGACCCGCAGGTGGTCGCGGCGCTGCGCGGGCTGGTGCCCGAGACGATCCCGCGCGGCATCGTCGGCGAGACGAACCAGGACGACCCGGCCTATGCCGGCCTCACCGATTCGGCGCGGCGCCGGCTCTCGGACCTGCTGCACATCGCGGAGACGCGGCCCGGCTTCGTGTCCTGGCGGGTCGACGACCTGCCCTGCGCCGCGACGCATCTCGCCCGCGTGCTCGGCCATCTCCCGGTGATGGCCTGGACGGTGCGCAACCCGGACCAGCGCCGGCTCGCCGAGATGCATGCCGACCAGATGGTGTTCGAGGGGTTTTCGGCCTGAAAGCCCGGCTTCCGCGTCAGGCGGCTTCGCGCGGAAGCGGCTTGATCAGCGCCAAGGCGTCACCCGCCCGGGCCGCCGCGACCGCGATGTCGAAGCGGATCTGCAGGCCGAGCCAGAGTTGCGCCGAGGTTCCAAGATAGCGCCCGAGCCGGAGCGCGGTGTCGGCGGTGATCCCGATCTCCTCGCGGACGATCCGCTCGATCCGGGTACGCGGCACGCCGCAAGCCTTCGCCACCGCGTAGGGCGTGAGGCCGAGCGGAACCAGAAACTCCTCGCGGAGCACCTCGCCGGGATGAAGCGGCGGCAGCGTCTCAACGATCTCCAAGGCGGTGCCCATCGACTGATCCTCAGTGATAATCGACGATCTCGACATCGGCCGGGCCATGGTCGGTCCAGCGGAAGCAGATTCGATACTGGTCGTTGATCCGGATCGCGTGCTGTCCGGCGCGATCATGGGTCAAGGGGTGGAGCCGATTGCCGGGGGGCGCCCGCAGGTCGTTCAGATCGGCAGCCTGATCGAGGACGGCGAGCTTGCGTCGGGCCGTGGGAAAGATCGCGGCGGGAAATCCCTTCGGCCGATCGCCGCGATGGACCGCCTCGGTCGTTCGATCCGCGAAGCTCTGGATCAGGGCCGGCCTCCCGCGTGCCTTCCGGATGCCGCACCGTTCTTGGTATCACTGAGTGTTACCATTTGGCAAGCGGTCCGCGATGCCCCACGCTGCGACGGCAGGATGCACGCCTCCGCCTTGTCCCCCCTGTCCGGCGGGCTAGATTGTCGTGCATGGAAAAACCGGGTGCTCCGCACGAGCCTGCGACCTCCGAGACCGTGCTCAAGGTCCGCGCGCTCGCCGGCCTGAAGGAGATCGGGGCCGCGGCCTGGGACGCCTGCGCCACGTCGGCCGAGACGCTGGGCTCGGGCGACGAGACCCACAACCCCTTCGTCAGCCACGCCTTCCTCTCGGCCCTCGAGGATTCGGGCTGCGTCTCGCGCCGGACCGGGTGGCTGCCGTTGCACGTCTCGGTGGAGCGCGACGACACGCTGCTCGGGGTCGTGCCGTGCTACCTGAAATCCCACAGCCAGGGCGAATACATCTTCGACCACGGCTGGGCCGACGCCTTCGAGCGCGCCGGCGGGAGCTACTACCCGAAGCTGCAGGTGAGCGTGCCGTTCACCCCCGTCACCGGCCCGCGCTTCCTGATCGCGCCCGGCGCCGACCCGGAGACCGCGACGGCCGCCCTGGTCGCCGGCCTGCGGGCGCTGCGGTCCGAGACCAAGGCCTCCTCGATCCACGTCACCTTCATGCAGGAGCCGGAATGGGAGCGGGCGGGCGCCGCCGGCTTCCTCCAGCGCACCGACCAGCAGTTCCACTGGGAGAACGCCGGCTACGCGGGCTTCGACGACTTCCTCGCGGCGCTCGCCTCGCGCAAGCGCAAGAGCATCAAGCGCGAGCGGCGCGACGCGCTGTCGCCCGGCATCACGGTGGAGCACCTGACCGGGGCCGGCCTCACCGAGGCGCATTGGGACGCGTTCTACGAATTCTACACCGACACCGGCGCGCGCAAATGGGGCCGGCCCTACCTCAACCGGCGCTTCTTCTCGCTCCTGTCCGAGCGGATGCCCGAGCGCGTGCTTCTCATCATGGCCAAGCGCGAGGGCCGCTACGTCGCCGGCGCGATCAACCTGATCGGCGACACGGCGCTCTACGGCCGGAACTGGGGCTGCATCGAGGAGCACCCGTTCCTGCATTTCGAGGTCTGCTACTATCAGGCGATCGACTTCGCGATCGCGCGCGGCCTGAAGCGGGTCGAGGCCGGGGCGCAGGGCGAGCACAAGCTCGCGCGCGGCTACCGGCCGGTGCTGATGCACTCCGCGCACGACATCGCCGACCCGTCGTTGCGCCGCGCGGTGGCCGACTACTTGCAGCGCGAGCGCGCCCATGTCGAAGCCATGGTCGACGAGCTCGACACCCTGACGCCGTTCCGACGGCCCAGCCCGGAAGAGTCCTGACGCCCATGAGCCCGATCGATCGCATCACGACCTACGCCGACGCGTTGACCGCGCTCCGCCGCGACCTGCACGCCCATCCCGAGATTGGGTTCGAGGAGGTGCGCACCTCGGGCATCGTCGCCGACCTGCTCGAGGGCTTCGGCATCGAGGTCCATCGCAACGTCGGCGGCACCGGCGTCGTCGGCATCCTGAAGGGCCGCAGCGACAACGGCCGTCGCATCGGCCTGCGCGCCGACATGGACGCGCTGCCGATCGAGGAGGAGACCAACCTCCCCTATCGCTCGACCATCCCCGGCAAGATGCACGCCTGCGGGCACGACGGCCACACCACCATGCTCGTCGGCGCCGCCCGGTACCTCGCCGAGACCCGCGACTTCGACGGCACGGCGGTGTTCGTGTTCCAGCCGGCGGAAGAGGGGCTGGGCGGCGCCCGCGCCATGCTCGCCGACGGGCTGTTCGAGCGCTTTCCCTGCGACGAGATCTACGGCCTGCACAACCAGCCGAGCGGCCCGCACGGCATGATCAAGCTGCGCCCCGGCCCGATCATGGCGGCGGCCGACTTCTTCGACATCCACGTGAAGGGCCGCGGCATCCACGCGGCGCAGCCGCACAGCGGCATCGACCCGATCGTCGTCGGCACGGCCCTGGCGCAGGCGCTGCAGTCGATCGTCTCGCGCAACGCCGACCCGCTCAAGTCGATCGTGCTGTCGATCACCCAGTTCAACGCCGGCTCGGCCTACAACGTCATCCCCGACACCGCGCACATGGCCGGCACGATCCGCACCTTCGACCGCGACCTGCGCAAGCTCAGCCACGACCGGATGCGGGAGCTCGCCAAGGGCTACGCCGCGGCCTACGGCGCCGAGATCACGGTCGACATCCAGGACAAGTTCTCGGTGCTGGAGAACGCCCCCGACCAGACCCAGGCCGCGATCGACACCGCGACCGAGCTGTTCGGGCCCGAGCGGGTCGACCTCAATTCCAGCCCGAAGATGGGCAGCGAGGACTTCGCCGACATGGCGATGGCGGTGCCCGGCGCCTATGCCTGGATCGGCGCCTCGACTGGAGCCGGGCTGCACAACCCGGGCTACAATTTCGACGACACGATCATCCCGATCGGGTCCGCGTACCTGGCCCGCCTCGTCGAGCGGCGGACGGCGGCCCGATGACGCTGTTCGACTTCGCGCCGAAGGGCGCCGACGGCGCTCCGCATCCCCTCGCGCAGTACCGCGGCAAGGTCGTGCTCGTCGTCAACACCGCCTCGAAATGCGGGTTCACCCCGCAATACGAGGGGCTGGAGGCCTTGTGGAAGAAGCACCGCGCGGCCGGGCTCGTGGTGCTGGGGTTCCCCTGCAACCAGTTCGGCGCGCAGGAGCCGGGAAACGCCACCGAGATCGCCCAGTTCTGCAGCCTGACCTACGACGTGAGCTTCCCGCTGCTGGCGAAGGTCGAGGTCAACGGGGCGGGCGCCGACCCGGTCTACCGGCATCTCAAGAGCGAGAAGCCCGGCCTCCTCGGCACGGCCGGCATCAAGTGGAACTTCACGAAATTCCTCGTCGGCCGCGACGGCCGGGTGATCGGCCGCTATCCGCCGACCGCCAAGCCCGCGTCGCTCGAGCGCGACATCGCGGCCGCCCTCGCCGCCTGAGACGTCGGCGCGCCGCGAACGGTCTCGGCCGTTTGCGGCGGGTGTCAGCCGTCCCGGAAGGTTCTCTCGAAGGGTGGCGCGCGCTTTGCCGCCGTGTTCCCTTGATCGCCGGCATATGGCGCTCGATGGATCGTGAGGCGGCGGGGTCATGAGAGATTCGTCCACCGACGCGGGGCTCGACCGGATCGACCTGAAGATCCTGCGCCTGCTGCAGGCGGACGGGCGGATGGGCAACGCCGAGATCGCCAAGCGCGTGAGCACCAGCGCGGCGACCTGCCATCGCCGGACGCAGCGGCTGTTCGCGGAGGGCTACGTCAAGGCGGTCCGCGCCCAGGTGGCGCCGGACAAGGTCGGCCTCGGCGCGCTGGTGATCGTCGGCGTGGTGCTCGACCGCTCGACGCCGGAGAGCTTCGCGGCCTTCGAGGCGGCGGCCCGCGCCATGCCGACCGTGCTCGACTGCCACCTGGTGGCGGGCGATTTCGACTACTTCCTCAAGATCCGGGTGCGCGACATGGCGGATTTCAACCGCCTGCACAGCAGCACGCTGATCGCGCTGCCCGGCGTGCGCCAGACGCGGACGTTCTTCGTGATGAAGGAGGTCGTCGACAACGCGCCGCTGGCCCTGTGACGCGGAGCGCCGCATGCCGGTCGGGCCGGGGCCTATGAGCGTGGGCCTCCCCTGCCCGCGACCGGGCCGGACCTCCGCTCGCCTTCGGGGTGCGGGGCGCCCGAGGTCAGGCGTCCGCTGCGGCGATGCGCCGTGCGGGGCGGCTGACGTACCGGGATCCGGCGAGCAGGAAACGCCAGGGCGTCTCGGCGCCGCGCGTGATGCCGATGCGCCGGTCGACGACGACGGGCACCGGCCGGCCCCGAGGCGCGAAGCGGAACGGCGGGCCCGCGAGGGAACGACCATCGAGCGCATCGGTGACGCCCAGCGCCTGGCACAGGCGGCCGGGCCCCGCGCACAACAGCCGCGGTTCCGCCGTGGCACGGCGCGCCTGCATCGCCGCGATGCCCTGCGTGGGCTCGATGGCGCGCAGCAGCACCGCGCTGCCGGGCTCGCACACGAGGTTGAGGCACCAGTGCAGGCCGTAGGAGCGATAGACGTAGGCGTGGCCGGGCGGCCCGAACATGCTGGCGTTGCGCTTCGTCGGCCCCCGGAAGCTGTGGGACGCCGGATCGGCGCGGTCGTAGGCCTCGGTCTCGACGACGAGGCCGCCGACCGCCTCGACGAAGAGTCGCGCGCCGATCAGATCCTGCGCGACGGCGGCCGCGGGGCGGTCGAAGAAAGCCTCGAGCATGGATGCGCAATCCTCTGGGGAGCCGCGACGCGCCCGCTGTCGCGGGACACCCCGGCGTCTCGCTCGTCGTCGCCGAGCCGCGATCCGGACCCGACCCCGCCGATCGAGGGGATCCGCGGAGGACCCGCACGCGGCCGTTCATGGTCTGCCGCCTCCGGCCGGTCCCGGCCGGGGGCGCGCGGTCAGGCCGCCGACATCGGCATCCCGGATTCCGGGTGGAACGAGGTGAAGCGATCCTGCGCGTCGAGCGGCACGTCCAGGGTGCAGCGAAGCCCCGAGCGGTCGAACTCGAGCTGCACCGTCCCGCCGAGCTCATGGCCGATGCCGCCGTTGATCAGCCGCGTGCCGTAGCCGCGCCGCTGCGGCGCGACGACCGGCGGGCCGCCGCTCTCGCGCCAGTCCAGCACGAGCCGGCGCGTGCCGCCCTCCGCGGTCGCGGTCCGCCACGCGATGTCGACGCGCCCGGTCCCGCCGGACAGGGCGCCGTACTTGGCGGCGTTCGTGGTCAGCTCGTGCAGCGCCATGCCGAGCGCCAGCACGTAGCGCGGCGGAAGGTCGACCTCCGGGCCGTCGAGCCGGAAGCGGTCGGCCTGGCCCTCGCTGAACGGCGCCAGCTCGTTCTCCAGCACCGTCCGGAGCGGGGCGCCCGCCCAGTCGTCGCGCGAGAGCAGGTCGTGGGTCTTCGACAGGGCGATGATGCGCCCCTCCAGCCGCTCGCCGGTCTCGTCGGTGCGGCGCGACTGGCGGGCGAGCGACTGCACCGTGGTCAGGGTGTTGCGGACCCGGTGGTTGAGCTCGTGCAGCATCATCGTCTGCCGTTCCTGCAGGAGATGGCTGCGCGCGATCTCCGAGCGCAGCTCACCCTCATGCTTCTGCAGCGAGATCGCCATGGCGTCGAACGCCTCGCCGAGCTGCCCGAACTCGGACGGGCCGGACAGGCTCGACCGCGCGCCGAGGTCCCCGAGCCGCCAGGCGGACGCGGCCTGCAGCAGGCGGCGCACCGGACGGCGGATGAAGGCGCGCCCCGCCAGCAGCGCCGCGACGAGGGCGCCGAGGGCGCCGAGGACGATGAGGATGACGCCGCGCTGCGTCGCCGCGTCGATGTCGGCGAAGGCGGCCGCGGGCGAAAGGCCGACGGCGACGGTCACGCCTTCGAGGTCGTCCGGCGTGACGGCCGCGATTCCGGTGATCCGCATCGTCCCGCGCAGGCCCGCCAGGTCGATCACCTTGCCGCGGTTCTCCGAGAGCGCCGACCAGAACGGCTGCGGCAGCGGCTTGCCGACCCATGCGGCGTGGTCGGGCAGGCGGAGCAGGATGACGCCGTCCCGATCCGCGACGATCAGCGCGGCGTCGGGAGGCAGCCCGGCCCGGGCCTGGTGTCCGGCCAGGTGGTCCAGGTCGATGCTGGCCACCACGACGCCGGTCGGCCGGCCGCCGGCTCCCGGGATGGCCTGGGCGAACTGCCAGGTCGGCTTGCGGGTGATCCGCCCCGTCACGAAGCCGCCGACCGCGAAGCCGCCCGTGCGCATCGCGTCCCGGAAGTAGCCGCGGTCGGCCAGGGTGTAGGCGCCGCGCGGGGAGCCGAGGGTGTTGCAGACGATGGTGCCGTCGGCATCCGCCACCCCGAAGAAGAACGCGCCCGGGACCTTCCCGAGCAGGGTCCTGAGATAGGCCGTGCAGGTGTCGGGGTCCTTGCCCTGGATCTCCGGGACCTCGGCCAGGATGCCGAGAACCTGCCGGGTGCCGCGCCCGAACTGGCCGAGGTCGGCGGCGACGCTGCGGGCGGCGCGCATCGCCTCGTCGCGCACGGCCTCGCCCCGCGCGGCGCGCAACGCGAACTCGTTGTAGCCCTGGATCGCGAGGGCGGGCACGAGCGCGAGCGTGACGAGGCCGACGATGCGTTTGGTCAGCGACATGACGGGATCGGCCGAGCGCTCGGGCTGCGCGCGATGGGCATCGCGGCGCGGTGACCGCACAGATAGGCCGGCCGGCCGCCGCGCCAAGGCGCGATGCACGCGCGGGCCGCGCCCGCCCGCACCTCAGGCCGCGGCGGCATCGGGGATCTCCTGCATCGACGCGAGGGGGGCCTCCAGCCGGCAGACGAGGCCCGTCCGTGCGTAGGTGAGCGTGACCTCTCCGCCGACCTCGGCGGCGAAGCTGCGCTCGATCAGGCGCGATCCGAAGCCGCGGCGCGCCGGCTGGACCAGGATCGGCGGGCCGCCCTGCTCGGACCAGACCAGGGAGAACCGCGGGGCGTCGCCGGCATGGGCCACGTGCCAGCGCAGGTCGACGACGCCCGCGTCGTTCGAGAGCGCGCCGTACTTGGCGGCGTTGGTGGCGAGCTCGTGCAGGGACAGGGCGAGCGACAGGGCGGGCTTGGCCGCCAGGAGCACGTTGGGCCCGCTGGTGCGCAGGCGCGCGGCCATCGCCCCGAGATGCACGCTCAGAGCCCCGTCCACGACGTCCCCGATCGGGGCGGCCGTCCAGCTCGCGGCGGTCAGGATGTCGTGCGCGCGGCCGAGCGAGATCAGCCGGGCGGCGAACGCCTCCCGCATCTCGTTGACGTCGGTCGAGCCGCGCAGGGTCTGGCTGGCGATGGCCTGCACCAGGGCGAGGGTGTTCTTGACCCGGTGCTGCAGCTCGCCGGTCAGCAGGCGCTGGTGCTCCTCGGCCTTCCGGCGCTCGGAGATGTCGAGCATGGCGCCGATCATCCGAACCGCCCGGCCGGTCGCGTCGCGGATGACGTAACCCCGGTCGAGGACGTAGGCGTAGGAGCCGTCCGCGCGCAGGAAGCGATACTCGTCGGTCCAGGCCGTGCCGGTGCCGTCGATGATCGCGTGGATGGCGGCGTCGACGCGCCCGCGGTCCTCGGGATGGATCTGCCCGATCCACCAATCCCCCGTCGGGTCGACGGCGTCCGGGGCGTGGCCGTAGGCGGCCTGGAGCGCCTCGTTCCACAGCACGTGATTGCTGGCGAGGTCCCAATCCCAGATCGCGTCGTTGGTGGCGCGCGATGCCAGCCGATAGCGCTCCTCGGTCTCGCGCAGGACCTGCTCGGCCCGCCGCGCGACGGTGATGTCGCGCGCCGTCCCGATGAGGCGCAGCGGCCGCCCGTCCTCGAACAGGGTCTGCCCCTTGGCGGACACCCAGCGCTCGATGCCGTCCTCCGGCGCCACGGTGCGGTAGGTGATGTCGTAGGTCCCGTCGCCCGCCGGATCGATCGCGGCGCCGACCGCCGCGTCCGCCGCGGCGCGGTCGTCCGGGTGCAGGCGGGCGAGGTAGACGTCGAGGTTCACCGCGGCATCGGGACCGAGGCCGAAGAAGGAGCGCGTGCGGGCATCCCACTTCAGGACGTCGGCGACGAGGTCGTAGTCGAAGATCCCGGTTCCCGTCGCCTCGACGGCGAGGCGCAACTGCTCGCGCGCGCGGCGCAGGTCCTCCTCCACCTGGCGGCGGTCGTGGATGTCGCTGGTGCTGCCGAGCCAGCCCACGACCGATCCGGCGCCGTCCCGCATCGGCTCGGCCCGGATCAGGAACCAGCGATATGCGCCGTCGGCCCGACGCAGCCGCGCCTCCGTGTCGTAGACGGTCTCGCGGGTGCGCGCCGCCTCCCACGTCTCCAACAGCCCCGGCCGGTCGTCGGGATGGATCGCTTCGGCCCACCCGAGCGGCAGCGCGTGCTCCGGCGTCTGCCCAGTATAGGCGTACCAGCGGTCGTTCAGGTAGCTGAGGCTGCCGTCGGGATTGCCGAACCAGATCACGGTCGGCGCGAGCTGGGTCAGGGTCTGGAAGCGCGCCTCGGCGACCTTGCGCTCGTGGATGTCGAGCGAGGTGCCGATCCAGCTGCGCACGGTCCCGTCCGCATCGCGGATCGGGCGTGCGCGGGACAGGAACCAGCGGTACATCCCGTCGGCCCGCCGCAGCAGGAACTCCACCTCGTAGTCCCGGCCGTCGCGGGAGGCGGCGAGCCAGGCGCGACGGGTCGCGTCGCGGTGGTCGGGATGGATCACGCCCATCCAGCTCGTCTCCCCGGTCTCGTTCGCGGGCAGTCCGGTATAGGCGTACCAGTAGGCGTTGCAGTAGGTGACGTTGCCGTCGATGTCGCCGAACCAGACCACCTGAGGGCTGACCTCGACGAGGGAGCGGTAGCGCAGCTCGCTCGCCTCCAGCGCCGCACCGGCGTCGCGTTCCCGGGTCCGGTCGCGCAGGATCTTGAGGAAGCCGACGGTTCGCCCGTCGTCCGACCGGAGGGGCATCATCTTGCCCGAGGCCCAGAACCGGCTGCCGTCCTTGCGCACGTGCCAGCGCTCGTCGGGCGCGCTGCCGTTCTTTTCCGCGAGCCGCATCTCGATCTCCGGCCGCCCGCTCGCGCGATCGTCCGGCGTGAAGAACGCGTCCACCGCCCGGCCCAGCATCTCGGCTTGGGTCCAGCCGAGGGTGCGCTCGGCGCCCGTGTTCCAGCGGGTCACGCGGCCCGCCGCGTCGGTCGCGACGATGGCGTAGTCCGTGGCGCCGTCGACGATGCGCTCGTGCAGGAGGCGCTGCTCCTCCTGCGCCCGCAGCGACCGGCGCAGCTCCATCTGCGCCATGGTCTGGCGCGCGAGGCGGGCGAGGCCCTTGCGCTGGCGCTCGGTCAGCTGGTGCGGCTTGGTATCGAGGACGCAGACCGTGCCGATGGGATGGCCGTCGGCGGTCTTGAGCAGGGCGCCGGCGTAGAAGCGCAGGCCCGGGTCCCCGACGACGAGCGGGTTGTCCTCGAAGCGCGGGTCGTGGCGCGCGTCGGGGACGTAGAGGAAGTCCTCCTGCAGGATCGCCTGCCGGCAGAACGAGCTCTCCAGCGGCGTTTCGCGGACGCCGAGCCCGACCTCGGCCTTGAAGAACTGGCGCCCGTCGCCGATCAGGTTGACGACCCCGATCGGCACCTCGCACAGCTCGGCGGCCGCTTCCGCGATCTCGTCGAAATCCTGCTCGCGCGGCGTATCGAGCATGCGATAGCGATCGAGGGCGCCGAGACGCGCGGCCTCCGTCTCGCGGGCGGGGGGACGATTCATGTCACCGATTTTACCTGGAACGGTCTGGTCGGTCTCTCAGAGTCGGTGCGCGACGGCGGAAATATGACCGCTCGCCTGTCGTTCCGACCGGTGGGCGATCGCCGAGCGCCGCCGCTCGACGCTCCGAACTCGCACGCCCGCTCGGCCGCGTCGCACGGTCTTTTCGGTAAATCCGCCCCGAAAGCCGACGCGCCGGTCGGGGCGGCCGCCCACCCGGCCTGAGACGGCCCGGCATCTCGATACGGGACAGCCGGGCATGGTCCGATCCTACGCGCGCTTAAATCCGATCGCGGTATCCCGCATCCGGGCCGCGTCGCGTTTCGGCCCAGGCTGGTGAGATCCGGGGTTCCCCCGCCCCGTGAGCGGATCGGGGCGGGGCCGAACCGAGGGCGGCCGGCGTTCCAAGGCCGAGGCGGCCCGGTCGAGGACGCGGCATCTCGCCCGGTCGGGCAACTTCCGCGAGTCGCCCCACGTTTGAGGGCATGACCCAGCAACCTCCGCTTCGGTTCGACCCCTCCTTCGAGACCGTCCCGGCGGACGAGGACGAGATCCAGCGGGGTCTGACCGAGGCCATGCTCTCGATCCAGCGGAAGACGCACGCCGACACCGGCTACGCCCACCGGGCCGTCCACGCCAAGGCGCACGGCTACCTGAAGGCACGATTCGAGGTCCTGCCCGGCCTTCCGCCGGCCCTCGCCCAGGGCCTGTTCGCGGCGCCGGCCAGCTACGAGGCGATCCTGCGGTTCAGCACCACGCCGGGCGACATCCTCGACGACCGGGTCTCCACCCCGCGGGGGGCCGCCCTCAAGGTCCTGGGCGTTCCCGGCCCGCGCCTGCCGGGCAGCGAGGGCGAGACCACCCAGAACTACGTGCTCGGCAACTCGCCCGCGTTCCAGATCGGCACCGCCGAGGGCTTCCTGCGGCAGCTCAGGCCGCTGGCCGCGACCACCGGGCGTGCCGAGCCCCTCAAGCGGGCGGTGTCGGCCGTGACGCGCACCGCGGAGGCCGCGCTCGAGATGGTCGGGGGCAAGTCCGCCACGCTGACCACCCTGGCCGGCCAGGCGAAGACCCATCTTCTGGGCGACAGCTTCTTCTCCCAGGCCGCGCTCCTGCACGGCGCGTATTTCGGCAAGGTGGCGCTTTCGCCGGTCTCCTCCGACCTCGTCGCCCTGTCGGAGCGGCCCCTCGACCTCGCCGGCCGTCCCGACGGGATCCGCGAGGCCGTCCGGGACTTCTTCCGCACCTGCCCGGCCGTCTGGGAGCTGCGGGTGCAGCTGGCGACGGACATCGAGGCGATGCCGGTCGAGGACGCCGCGGCGATGTGGTCCGAGGACGAGAGCCCCTATCGCCCCGTCGCCCGCATCACCGCCGCGCCGCAGGACACGTGGTCGGACGCGATGCGCGCCGCCGTCGAGGACCGCCTGGCCTTCAATCCGTGGACCGGCCTGGCCGCGCACCGGCCGCTCGGCTCGATCATGCGAGCCCGGCGCCCGGCCTACGCTGCCGCCCGCGAATACCGGTCCCGCAACAACCGGGTCGAGATCGCCGAGCCGACGGCCTTTCCCGTCGCCTGAGGCCTCGTCTTCCGCCGGCCGGTCACGCCGGCGGCACGGAACGCCGGCTCAGGCGGCGAGCGCCCCGGGATGATCTGCCGCGATCCACCGCCCGCGCCCGCCGCCCTTGGCGGCATACAGCGCGCGGTCGGCCCGGTTCAGGACCTCCTGCGGATCGGCCCCGACCTCCGGCGCATGGGCGATGCCGACGGAGATCCCGATCTCCGCGCTGCCGCCGGACAGCCGGTAGGGGCGGCCGACCTCCGCGACGATCCGAGACGCCAGGGCGCGCGCCCGTTCGGGCGTCGCGTCGACCTCCAGCAGCACGGCGAATTCGTCGCCGCCGAGACGATAGGCGCTCGCCTGCCCTTCGATGGCCTGGCGAAGGCGGTCCGCGACCCGAGCCAAGAGCGTATCGCCGGCGGCGTGGCCCATAGTGTCGTTCACGGACTTGAAGCGATCGAGGTCGAGGTAGAGCACCGCGCAGGGCTCGCCAGTGCCGCCCGGCCGGCGGCAGGCGCGATCGAGCTGCGTGCCGAAGCTGGCGCGGTTCGGCAGGCCGGTCAGGCCGTCATGCGCCGCGGTCCAGGCGACGGCGCGCCGTGCCAGGATCTTGTCGATGACGGTGCCCTCCAGGTGCAGGCAGGCTTCGGCGTAGGCCACCAGCATCAGGATCAGGAACCAGCCTCCGAACCAGCAGCCGAATTCCGGCCGCCGGGTCAGGGCGACGATGCAGGCGATCAGCATGATGTAGGCGGTCGTCACCGGGATCCACGGGATCACGGAGGAGCGGGTCGCCGCGCCGACGCAGAAGCTGAGGATGATGCCGAAGAACAGGATGAAGAAGTCCAGGCGGTCGATCGCTGCGGCGCGCAGCGCGAGCAGGGCGAGGCAGATCCCGGTGCCGACCATCATCGCGCCGAAGGTCCGGCCGCAGGCCCGCGCGACGCGAAACGTCATGTCCTGCGTCCGCGTGCGCTTGAACCGCCGGATCGAGGCGACGCGGCAGAGGGTGGCGGCGGATGCGAGCGCGCCCAGCGCCGCCTCGACGAGGCCGCCGGTCGCGAGCGCGAAGGCGAGGCTGGCCGCCGACACGGTGATCGCGAGGATCGCCACCTGCGGCAGGGACGAGTACAGCAGGAAGACGAGCTCGGTCTGCACGTCGTCGGGCAGGTCCTGGCGGCTCGTGAGTCTGCGTGTCATGCCTTACTATCGCGGGCAAGGTCTTTCGAAATGGTAGCCGCGATTTGACAGTCGCGAGGCGTCAAGCGAGCCTACAGAGGCCTGATTTGTCGGATGTGCGATAGATCAGGCGACCATCAAGCCGGTGCCGGCCCGTGGGGCGCGTCGTCGTCGGCGGCGTCCCGGCGGTCCCTCAGGCGCCGGGGCCGTCGGCTGCTAGGCGGCGCGCGATCGCCTCGAACATCCCGGTATCCTCGCCCACCATGGCGCCCATCGCGGCCATGCGCTGGACCACGGTCGCGGTGATCTCCTCCTCGACCGTGCCCTCGGCATAGGCGTAATGGATCGTCGCCGCCTGCCCGTCCCGGTGGCAGCGTCCCTCGATCTGGGCGAGCTGGATCGCGCTGTGGCGCATGTCGTGGATCACCAGGGCCCGCGTGCGCTCGCCGCCCGGCAGCTCGTCCTGATGGAGCGAGATCGACTCCGTCACGGTGAACACGACGACGTCGAGCCGACCGGTCTGGAAGGCCCGGCGCACCGCCTCGTTCGCCTCGGCATCCTGCCGCCCGTCGATGGTGCCGACCTGCCAGCCGCGCTGCTCCAGGGCCGCCTGCAGCGCCGCACCGGTCTCGAGGAACGCCACGGAGATCGCGACCTGCTCGCCCGCGCCGAGGAGAAGCTCGGCGAAGTCGCACGTTCCCGCCACGCGCAGCAGGCTCGCCTTCTGCCGGAAGCGCAGATCCGCCGCCCACCCGGCCGGGCGCCGGTGGCTGCCGCCGAGCAACCCGAATTCCTGGCGGAACGCGCGCCACGTCGCCTGGTACAGGCGGCGGGCCTCCGCCGTCAGGGCCGTCGGCGCCAGGGCGCGCTGAACCTCCGGCCAGCCGGCGATGTCGCCCGGGCGCCGCCGCAGCCCGATCGCGCGCGGGCCGGTGTAGAGCAGGTCGGCCATGACGGCGCAGTCGCGCGCATTGCTGGTCCACGACCAGTTCACCCAACGGCCCTTGGCCCGGCCGATCCCGAGGCGCTGCATCAGCGTCCGGAACTCGGCGAGGGTCGCGGTCGGCGCGTCGGCCGCCTCGCCGAGGAGGCGTCCGAGATAGGAGAGCTCGTGGGGCGCCTGCCCGGCCGTCGCGCTCACGTAGCCGGTGAACACCGCCGCGTCGGCCAGGTGGCGGCACACCAGGCTCTGCTGGCTGTAGGGATTGCGCAGCCGGTGGCTCTCGTCGAACACGACGAGGGGCCAGGTCCGGCGCAGGCTTCCGTTCTTGGCCAGCGCGTTGTTCCTGGCGCGCGCCGACCGGCGGGTGCTCGCGGGCGGCGGCGCCATCAGGGACTTGGTGCGCTCGTAGTTCACGAGGGTCACCGCCTTCTCCGGCAATCCCGAACCGGCGATCGTGCGACGCCATTGCGGCATCGCGCCCTTCGGGCAGACGATCAGCACCTCGCCCTCGGGCATCCGCGCGAGCGCACTCCAGATCGAGAGCGTCTTGCCCAGGCCCGTCGCGTCGCCGAGCAGGAAGCCCGGACGGCCGGCGGCCCGCGCGGCCAGGATCGCGTCGGCGGCTGCGGCCTGATGCGGGCGCGGGACCAGCGTCGCCTGGAAGCGGGGCGCCGGCGCGCCGGCGAGGGCGATGCCGTCGGCTGCGCCCTCCGCCCGCTTGTCCACCTCGTTGTTACCGCGAGACGCTTTCTGCACCGGAACCCGTTTGCCTTCCGCGGTTTTCAGAACATATCATGAACGACGCTTTACCTCGGTCGCCTAGGGAGTTGCACGGCCATGGCACGCTACCGTTTCCATTGCACGAACGGCCTCGAATGCGTCGTCGACACGGTCGGCAAGGACATCCGCTTGCCGCACAGGCTGCCCGCCAAGGCGCGCGGTGTCGCCGAAGCCCTGATGGTCACGCTCGACGGGCAGACGGATTGGGCGGAGTGGCAGGTGAGCGTGCACGATCTGAAGGGACGCAAGGTGCTGGCGCTTCCCTTCCGGCCGCCCGGCGACCACCTCCGGCAGGACATCTGAGCTTACGGCGTCGCCTCTCGCGCAAGCGGCCTTCGTCGGGCCGGGCGATGGATGATACCGCGCACGGCGCCGTCGCATGGCGGCGCGAGGCGCGACGAGATCCCGAACGGAGTGACGCCATGACGAGCCTTCCCCAGCTGCCGCCGGAGGCGTTCCTCAAGCGGGACCAGGCGCCGGACGCCCTGTTCTACGCCCAGCCCCGGTTCGTCACCCACATCGACGACGCGGCGATCGCGGCCGTGACGGACCTCTACCGCGCCCTGCTCCCGGCCGGCGGCCGCCTCCTCGACCTGATGTCGAGCTGGGTCAGCCACCTGCCTCCGGAGATCGCCTACGCCGCCGTGATCGGGCACGGCCTCAACGGGCGCGAGCTCGCGGCCAATCCCCGCCTGACGGCCTCGTTCGTGCAGGACCTCAACGGCGACCCGGCCCTGCCGCTGGAGGCGGACAGCATCGACGCCGTCCTCGTCTGCGTCGGCGTGCAGTACCTGCAGGATCCGGTCGCCGTGCTGCGCGAGGCCGCGCGGGTGCTGCGCCCGGACGCGCCCGTGATCATCACCTTCTCGAATCGCTGCTTTCCGACCAAGGCCGTGGCGATCTGGCAGGCGCTCGGCGGCGACGATCAGGCGCGGCTGATCGATCTCTATCTCCGCCAGGCCGGCTTCCCGACCGTCGAAACCCGTGTCGTCCTGCCGGAGGGGGCCCCGGGCGATCCGCTGCGCGCCGTGATCGGCCGGACCGCGCCGTAGAGCGCGGCGCGAGGATCGGGCTTCGGTCCCGCCCGCACGCCTCGGCAGCCCGTGACGGGAGCGGTCGCGACGCCTTCAGACCCTGCGTCGACCGAAGGCTCGCAGGACGGCGGGAACGCCGCCGGCCGACAGGCTCAGAGCGCGTGCGCGACGCCGATCCGCCGGATCGCAGAAATGCTGATGGCGGGCCTCAACCCGTTGTCGCGGCAGCGTTATCGCGGCCGGACCTCACCTGACGATCGACCACCAGGAAAGCCTGGTGGAGCTGAGCGGGATCGAACCGCTGACCTCCGCAGTGCGATTGCGGCGCTCTCCCATCTGAGCTACAGCCCCGTCCAAGGCGCCGGCCTTTTAGGCTTGCGCCGATCGAACTGTCAATTCCCGATTCCTGCTGCCGTCGCGTCGCCGTTCCGGCGTCCCGCGCGGGCGCACGAGGACACGTGTTTCGCGCATGAATTCCTTGATCTGGCTCTTCGACACCGTCGTCCAGCTCTTCATCTACGTCCTCATCGCCAGCGCGATCCTCAGCTGGCTCGTCGCCTTCAACGTGGTGAACGTGCGCAACCCGATCGTCTCGCAGATCGGCGAGGTGCTCTACCGGATCACCGAGCCGGTGCTGCGCCCGATCCGCAACCTGTTGCCAAACCTCGGTGGCGTCGACATCTCGCCGATCATCCTGATCCTGCTGCTGCTGTTCGTGAGCCGCCTGCTGCACGAGTTCGTGCCGGCCGACCCCTACGTCTACGCCCGCTGACGGCCGGTCCCGCGATCCTCAGGATCGTGGGACCCGCGCGCCGGCGGCCGACCCGCCGCACACCGTCCTCGAAACCGTCGCGCCCGGACGCGGAGATCCCCGAGCCCCATGAAGACCAATCCCGGCCGCTTCTTCGAGGATTACCGCCTCGGCGAGACCATCCGCCACGCCACGCCCCGCACGGTCACCACCGGCGACGTCGCGCTCTACACCGCCCTCTACGGCCCGCGCTTCGCGGTGCAGTCGTCGGACGCGTTCGCGCAAGGCATTGGCTACCCGCGCAGCCCGCTCGACGACCTGCTCACCTTCCACGTGGTGTTCGGCAAGACCGTGCCGGACATCTCGCTCAACGCGCTGGCCAACCTCGGCTACGCCGAGGGCGGGTTCCGCCGTCCGGTCTATCCGGGCGAGACCCTGTCCACCGTCTCCGAGGTGATCGGCCTCAAGGAGAGCTCGAACCGTCAGACCGGCGTCGTCTACGTGCGCTCGACCGGCTCGGACGCCAAGGGCGAGACCGTGCTGAGCTATTGCCGCTGGGTGCTGGTGCGCAAGCGCGACCCGCAAGCCGCGATCGCCGAGGAGCACGTGCCGAGCTTCGCCAAGGTGGTCGACCCGGCCGACCTCGCAGGCGCCCTGCCCCCGCTCGACGTCTCGGCCTACGATCTCGACCTCGCCGGCAGCCCGCATCGGTTCTCCGATTACGCGGTCGGCGAGAAGATCGACCACGTCGACGGCATGACCGTCGAGGAGGCCGAGCACCAGATCGCGACGCGCCTCTACCAGAACACGGCCAAAGTGCATTTCGACGCGCTGAGCGGCAAGGAGACCCGCTTCGGCCGGCGCCTGATCTACGGCGGCCACGTGATCTCGCTGGCCCGCGCCCTGAGCTTCAACGGGCTCGCCAACGCCTTCGCCATCGCGGGCATCAACGCCGGCCGGCACGTGGCGCCGCTGTTTGCCGGGGACACGGTCTACGCCTGGAGCGAGGTGCTCGACACGGCCGAGACCGGTCGCGGCGACGTCGGCCTGCTGCGGCTGCGCACGGTCGCCACCAAGAACCAGCCCTGCACCGCGCATCCCGGCCGCGAGGGCGACGGCTACCACCCGAGCGTCATCCTCGACCTCGACTACTGGGCCTTCATGCCGAAGTGACGGCCCGCCCCGGGCGCGTCCCGCACCGGCTTCAGGCGCTGCGGGAGAAGGCTTTGGCGGGAACGGGCTCGGCGAGGCGACGTCCCAGGAGATCGCCCGGCACCGGCCGGCCGTAGCGGTACCCTTGCGCGTAGCGGCAGCCCATGCCCATCAGCGCCGCCTCCTGCTCCGGCGTCTCGATCCCCTCGGCGATGACGATCAGGTCGAGGCTGCGGCCGATGTCGAGCACCGCCTTCACGATGGTCGCGTCGTGGGCGTCGTGGAGCACGTCGCGGACGAAGCCGCGGTCGATCTTCAGCTTGGTGAGCGGGAAGCTCTTGAGGGTGGAGAGCGAGGCGTAGCCGGTGCCGAAATCGTCGAGCGCGATGCCGACGCCGAGGGCCCGCAGGCGCCGCAGCGGCTCCAGCGTGGCGGGTGCGTCGGCCAGCGCGATCATCTCCGTCACCTCCAGCTCCAGGATCTCCGGCGGCAGCCGGTGCCGCGCCAGAGCCTGGATCACCACCTCGGCCAGGGTGCCGGCGCGGATCTGCGCATCGAACAGGTTCACCGCCACACCGATCCGCGGCAGGCCGGCCTTGCGCCACGCGGCCGCCTGGCGGCAGGCTTCGTCGAGGCACCACTGGCCGAAGCGCGTCGCCAGGGTGCTCGCCTCGATCGCCGGCAGGAACTCGGCCGGCGCGAGCAGCCCGCGGGTCGGATGGTTCCAGCGAATCAGGGCCTCGACGCCGCGCAGGCGCCCGGTCGCGAGCTCGATCTGCGGCTGGTAGTGCAGGGCGACCTCGCCGGCGGCGAGGCCGTCGAGGAGCGCATCCTGCAGGTCGCGCCGGGTCTTGGCCGCATCCCGCATCGCGGGGGTGAAGGCGCGGTAGCCGCGCGGGCCCATGTGGCGGGCGCGCTCGAGGGCGAGGTCGGCCGCCGCCATCAGTTCGGCCGCGTCGGCCCCGTCGCGCGGCGCCTGCGCGGCGCCGATCCGCGCGCCGACATGCAGGACGTGGTGGCCGACGGTGACGGGTTCGGCGAGCGCGGCGAACAGGGCTTCGGCGCAGGCTTCGGTGCCGGCCTCGAGATCCGCCTCGCCGGGCGCCTCGGTCGCGGCCAGCAGCACGGCGAGCTCGTCCTCGCCGAGCCGGGCCAGGAG
>NZ_VRVH01000420.1:0-3082 GCF_008040095.1 Methylobacterium sp. WL6
ACTTCTCGCGCCAGGCTTTGGCGACCTGGTCGGCGAGCGGCTTCATTAGGTAGCTCATCACGGAGCGCTCGCCGATCTGGAGGAAGGCTTCGACCGGCATGCCGGGCACGAGCTGGACCTCGCCCAGGCGCTCGCGCTGGGTCTCGGGCACGCGGATGCGGGCGGTGTAGTAGCTCTGTCCGGTCTTGGGATCGGTCGAGACGTCGGCCGAGACGCGGCTCACCGTGCCGTCGATCTCGGGCGTGGTGCGGCTGTTGAAGGCGGAGAACCGCAGCACCGCGCGCTGCTCGCGGCGCACGCTGTCGATGTCCTGGGGCGGGATCTTGACCTCGACGGCGAGCTGGTCGGCCGTGGGCACGATCAGCATCGCCGGCTCGGACGGCGTCACCAGCCCACCGACGGTGTGGACCGTCATCTGGTGGACCGTGCCGTCCTGCGGGCTGCGCAGGTCGATGCGCTTGAGCTGGTCCTCGGCCGCGACCCGCTTCTCGCGCAGCTCCGAGCGCTTGCCGCGGATCTCGGCGAGATCCTTGCCGACCTCGGTGCGCATGTCGCCGTCGACCTGCAGGATCTGCAGCTCGGTCTCGGTGATCTTGCCCTTGGCCGAGGCGGTCTGCGCGACGAGCTGGCCGCGCTCGCCCTGGAGCCGGGCGGTCTCGCGCTCGAGCGCGGTGACGCGCGAGAGCGGCACCAGGTTCTTGGCGTAGAGCTCGCGCACCCCCGTCAGCTCGGTGAGGATCAGCGCGATCTCGCGCTCCTTGGCGTTGGCCTGCTGGGTCAGGCCGCCGATCTCCTGGCGCAGCTGCTCGATGCGCTCGGAGAGCTGCGCCTTCTGCCCGGCGCGGCCGGCGCGGCGGGCGGCGAACAGGCGGGTCTCGCCGTCGACGAGGCGGGCGACCGAGGGGTCGGCGTCCCGGCGGCCCAGCAGCTCGGCGGGGAAGGCGATCGTCGGGGCGTCGTCGCGCTCGGCCTCGTCGCGGGCATGGCGCGCGTCGAGCTCGTCCAGCGCCCGCAGCACGATGTCGAGGTTGGCCCGGGTCTGCGTCTCGTCGAGGCGGATCAGCACGTCGCCGGCCTTGACCCGGTCGCCCTCGCGCACGCGCAGCTCCCCGACCACCCCGCCGGTGGGGTGCTGCACCTTCTTGACGTCGGACTCGACCACGAGCTGGCCCGGCGCGATCACCGCGCCGGCGATCTCGGTGAAGGTGGCCCAGCCGCCGACGCCGACCACCAGCACGGTGCCGAGCCCCAGGCTCAGCGCGAGGTGGCGCCGGATCGAGGCCCGGGCGCGGGGGCGCGGCGGCAGGGGGGCGGCCGGGACGGCGGCGATCGGGCCTGCGAGGATCACGGGGTCGGCCATGGTCAGGCGCTTTCCTGCAGGGTCGGCTTCGCGGGCCCTTGCGCGGGCAGCCCCGCCGGGGCCGGTTCGGGGGCGGCGCGCAGCACGCGCTTGAACACCTCGTCCTTCGGGCCGAAGGCCTGGGCGCGGCCGTCGGCCATCATCAGCACGAGGTCGAGCGCGGCCAGGGCCGAGGGGCGGTGGGCCACGACGATGCAGATGCCGCCCCGCGCCCGCACGCCGAGGATCGCCCGGGTCAGCGCGTTCTCGCCCTCGGCATCGAGGTTGGCGTTGGGCTCGTCGAGGATCACCAGGAACGGGTCGCCGTAGAGCGCCCGCGCCAGGCCGATGCGCTGGCGCTGGCCGGAGGACAGGCCCGCTCCCCCCTCGCCGATCCGGGTGTCGTAGCCGTCGGTCAGCCGCAGCACCATCTCGTGGATGCCCGCCGCCTGCGCCGCCGCGATCACCGCCTCGGCCGAGGCCGCCGGGTCGAAGCGGGCGATGTTCTCGCCGATGGTGCCGGCGAACAGCTCCGCCTCCTGCGGCAGGTAGCCGAGATGGGGGCCGAGGTCGGCCGGTTCCCACTGGTCGAAGGCCGCCCCGTCGAGGCGCACCTTGCCGCGCAGGGGCGGCCACACGCCGATCAGCGCGCGGATCAGGCTCGACTTGCCGGAGGCCGAGGGGCCGATCACCCCGAGGCCCTGCCCGGCCTTCAGCGCGAAGCTGATCTCGCCGACCACCGGGCGCTGCGAGCCGGGCGGGGCGATCGTGACCGCCTCCACCGTCAGCGTCCGCGACGGCGCCGGCAGGCCGTGGCGCGGCTGCCCGGCCGGGATGCGCGTGAGCAGGTCCGAGAGCCGGGCCCAGCTCTGGCGCGCCTGGACGAAGCCCTTCCAGTTGGCGATGGCGAGTTCCGCCGGGGCCAGCGCCCGCGACACCAGGATCGAGCTCGCGATGATGATGCCGGCGGTGGCCTGGCCCTGGATCACCAGCCAGGCGCCGAGCGCCAGCACGCCCGATTGCAGCGCCATGCGGAACACCTTCGACACGGCGCCGAGGCCCCCGGCCACGTCGGCGTTGCGCTGCTGGGCGTCCATGTAGTCGCGGTTGGCCCCGGCCCAGCGCGCCTGGAAGCGGCCCTGCATGCCGAGCGCGGCGAGCACCTCGGCGTTGCGGCGCCCGGCCTCCGCCAGGCCGTTGCGGCGCAGGCCGTGCCCGGTGGCGGCCTGGGCCGGCCTGCGGGTGGCGCGGTCGGTCAGCCACGTCACCGCCGCGAGGAAGAGGGCGCCGCAGAGCGCGGCGACGCCGATCAGCGGGTGGAACAGGAAGCAGACGGCCAGGTAGATCGGCAGCCACGGCAGGTCGAAGAACGCCGACGGGCCGGTGCCCGACAGGAACGCGCGGATCTGGTCGAGGTCGCGCAGCGGCAGCAGCCCGTCGCCGGGGGCGGCCCCCTTGAGCGGCGCGCGCACCACGAGGTCGAACACGCGGCCCGACAGCGCCTCGTCGAGCGCCGCCCCGACGCGGGCGAGGATGCGCGAGCGGATCGCCTCGAGCGCCCCCTGGAACGCGTACAGCGTCAGCGCCAGCGCCATCAGCCCGATCAGCGTCGGCACCGAACGGCTCGGGATCACCCGGTCGTAGACCTCCAGCATGAAGAACGAGCCGGTGAGGTACAGCACGTTCACCACGCCGCTCATCACCGCGACGCCGGCGAACGCCGTCCGGCAGGACGCCAGGGCC
>NZ_VRVH01000421.1:0-3079 GCF_008040095.1 Methylobacterium sp. WL6
GGGACGGTGTCCGGGGCACGGGCGAGGGCGAGGGCGGCCGGCACCGTCCTAGCCCCAGAGCTGCGTGCGCACGTCCGCCGGCCAGGCGGCGAGGTCGAGGCCGTGGTGGCGCAGCAGCGCGAGCGTGATCCGCTCCAGGCCGAACCCGACGCAGGCGGTGTGGGCGACGGCGCCGTCCGCCTGGCCGATCTCCCAGGTGCTGCCGAAGTGGTCCTGGTGGTAGTTGAAGCTCAGGCAGGCGGTCGGTGGGGCCTCGCTGTTGACCGGCACGTTGAGCTCGAACTTGAGCCCCTGCATGCGCTGGTTGTTGGCCAGCATCCGCCCGGCGCGGCCGAAGAACGGGTCGTTGGCCGGGTCGACCGCCAGCGGCAGGCCGAGGGCGCGCATCATCGCGGTGCCGCGCTCGAGCCAGACCTCCCGGAAGGCCAGCACCTGCTCGGGGCTGCCCATGCGCACGTACTCGCGCATGCGGAACATCTGCATCCGGGTCGGCTCGACCGAGGGCTCGTGGCGGAAGCAGTAGGATTGCAGGTCGAACAGCAGGCCGCCGGCCGGCAGGGGCCCCCGCGCGGCGGCGACCGGGTAGAGCGGGTAGCAGGCGGCCGGCGTCAGCACGATGTCGGTGCAGGCCTGGTCCTGGGTCCAGTCCCGCCCGGCCTCGACGCAGGCGAGGAGGCGCGCGTGGGCGGCCTCGTCGCCGCAGAAGCTGTGCACGGTGCCGGCGAGGTTGGGGAAGCCCTTGAGGTAGCCGCTGCGCTCGAAGGCCGGGCGGCTCATGCCCGGCGGGAAGCGCATCCGCTCGGCGCCGTCGGCCGCGCCGAGGCGCGAGACGAGGGCGTCGAGCGCCTCGACCACGCTCTCGAAGTCGCCGCCGCGCCCGTACAGCCCGTCGATCCCGGTGCGCACCAGGTGGCCGCGGTCGAACAGGCGGTCGAGGAACGAGCGCGGTTCCGTCGCATCCGCCTGGGACGGGCTCGTCTCGAGCGGCGCGGCGAGGGTCGGGGTGGCCAAGCTGTCCATCACGCGCTCAGGAATTGGCCGTTGCCCTTCTGCACCAGCAGAAGGTTGGCGGTGTTGCTGTGGATACGGTCGTTGCTGATCATCAGCGGCGCCGACATCACGTCGCGCAGCGCCCGGCCGAGGCTGAACGGGGTTCCGTTCTTGTAGCCGGCGATGCCGACGATCCCCAGCGCCAGCTGGACGATGGCGACGGCCGCGGTCGAGGCGGTGGTCTTCACGTTGTTCAGGGCCACCGCGAAGCCGATCGAGCCGAGCAGATCGGGCGCGCCCAGGGCTTCCGCGTAGTGGCGCAGCCCGCCCTGGATGGTCCCCTTCATCGCCTGCAGCGCGCTCGTCGCCTCGGCGAGACGCAGGGCGCCCGGCGGCACCGTGCCCGGCCGGCGGCGGGCCTCGGCCTGGACGAAGGTCCGCGCCCGGTCGACCGCATGGCTCGCGATCCCGAACCAGACGCTGCTCCACAGCAGGTGCGAGGAGGCCAGCATCGACTGGGCCGCGATCTCGGCGAAGGGCTTCGGCAGGATCTGGGCGATCGGCACGTCGCGGGCGGCGAGCAGGAAGCCGTCGCTGCAGGTGCCGCGCATGCCGAGCGTGTCCCAGCGGCTGGTCCGCTCCAGGGTGATCTGGTCGGCCGTCAGCGCGACGAGGACCTGGTCGGAGGAGGCGGCGTCCGGATGGCGCCGGCCGGTGGCGAGGATCACGTCGGCGTGGGCGCCGTAGGAGATCACGGTGGCGTCCTTGCGGAAGGCGAACGCGTCGCCCTCGGCCTCGACCGCGCAGAGGCTGTTGCGCAGGTCGCCGCCGATGCCGCCCTCGGTGGTCGCCGAGGCGACGAGCAGCTGCCGCTCCGCCACCCGCTGCATCAGCGCGCGGTGCCAGGCGCTCTCCCCGCCATGGGTGACGAGGCTCGCGACCTTGATCTGGTGCATCGCGAACACCATCCCGGTCGCGGCGCAGGCCTGCCCCAGGCCGAAGCAGGCCTCCGCCAGCCGGCTCATGTCGGCCCCCTCGCCGCCGAACGCCTCCGGGATCTGGATCCCGAGGAGCCGCTCCTCGCGGAGCGCGGCGACGGCTTCCGTGGGGAAGCGCCCCTCGCGATCGACGGCGTCCGCATGGAGCGCGGCGACCTGAGCGACCCGGCGGATGCGCTCCGCGAAGGTCGGCGTGGCGAGAACCGGTTCGGGGGGCACCCGCTTGGCGAGCGCGCTCATGCGTCCACCGGCTGGGCGATCGTCGCGACGGTGCTGCGGATCGCGCGGATCGTCGCGAACGACGCCCGGTTCAAGAGATGATCGGGGAACTCGATGTTGAACCGCTCCTCGAGCGCGAGCATCAGCTGCACGGACCCGAAGGAGCACAGGCCCTTGTCGAACAGATCGTCGTCGTCCGAGAGCCGGTCGACTTGGCCGGACAGGGACTCGATTCCACCGAGCGTTTCGCGAATGTCGTGAGAGGAAATCATTGCACGCAACACCATCTGATCCATCTCGAACCTGAAGCCTTGGACTGTCGTCGTCAATTCTTACTCTTCAATAAAGTTAACTTAATAATTGGTGAATTCTAAAGCTTTGATGTCTATCGCGCTGGAAGTCGGTATTCGCTCCTTCGCACCGCGAGACAGGATTCGCCGGAGGCGAGGCGGCGATGCGCGAAGCGGCGATCGAAAGCACGCCGCAGATCGAATTGACGACATTGCGCACAATCCATGTGCGAAGTGCCGGCAGGATCTGTGTTTCGACGGCTTCCGTGGTCGGTTGCGCGGGCCAGATCGCTACATCCGTATGCAAGCTGGCTAAAGGTCACTCGATTCGTTGCCGTGATGCAACAGCGGCGTCGCACGAGGTCTTCGAGGAGGATTCGACGTTGCTCGGGTGGACCGGTTCGCACACAGTGCTCGGGCACTGGGGGCATCGCAAAAGCGGGCCCGATGAGCCCGCACCAAAAAGCGGGCCGCAAAACAAGGTGTGACGCGATCGGCCCCGGCCCCGCGACCACACGATCCTCGGGTCTCGAAGCTTTTGGAGATATCTATGACGCTCTTGAAGAGCACCCTGCTCGCTTC
>NZ_VRVH01000422.1:0-3066 GCF_008040095.1 Methylobacterium sp. WL6
GAGCTGGCGGCCCTGCTCGCTCGAGAAGCGTCGCGGCTCGGTGTCGATGATGCAGAGTGATCCGACGCGGATGCCGGACCTCAGGATCGGCGGGGCGCCGACACCGCCCGAACCGTCGAAATCGCGAACCGCATCGCCGTGGCCCAACCCGTTAAGCTCTCGTTAACGAAAGCTCTCACGCCCGGGCCCCGACGGCAATCGCCCCCTTAACGAAAGGTTAATGCTGTGCGTAACACGGGCGTGCGGATCGGGCGGCTGGACCGATGCAGACGGGCCACAGGCGGGATGCGGGCGCCTCGCCCGGCCCGGCGGGTGCCGGCTCGGACGAGGCCCTTGCGGATCGCGCGCCGTGCGACGGCGGGGTCTCAGAACCGGTAGTTCAGGCCGGCGCGGACCAGGCCGAAGCCGGCATCGCTGCGTCCGGCGCCGTAATAGGTGGCGGTGGCGGCATCGTAGTAGGTCGCGCCCGAGACGCGCTTGCCGAGGTCGAGGTAGAGCGCCTCGATCTTGGCCGAGATCCTGTCGGTGAAGGCGTACTCGATGCCGCCGCCGACGGCGTAGCCGGTCCGCGTCGTGTCCGGCAGGGCGTAGGGGTAGGCGGCCGCGTTCGCCGAGGCCGACCCGCCGCCGTAGGCGAAGCCGCCGGTGCCGTAGATCAGCACCCGGTCGAAGGTGTAGCCGACGCGGCCGCGCACGGTGCCGAAGTAGTCGAGGCTCGGGCGGACGCTCGCGTAGGGCACCGTGCCGAGATAGGCCGCATCCGCCTTGGCGAAGGCGGTGCCCTGGATGTCGGCCTCGACGCCGACGACGAAGCCCGAGCCCGGCGTGAGCTGGTAGTTATAGCCGACCTGGCCGCCGCCGGCGAAGCCGCCCTTCGCCGCCCCGCCGGTCACGGTGCCGTAGGTCGGGTCGGTGAAGCCCTTGCCGGACTCGCGGAACGCGTAGCCGGCGTTCACGCCGGCGTAGAACCCGGTCCAGGTGAAGGCGGGCGGAACCGGCGGCGGCGGAGGCGGCGCCCGCCGCGGCAGGTCCGCGGCTTCGGCGGAGGCGAGCCCGGCCATCAGGCCGAGGGCGGGCAGCAGGGTGCGAACGAGCGCCGGAACGGATCTCGACATGGGGGTTCTCGTGTTGGGATGGGAGGTTTTGCGGAGCGGGATCCGGCGGGCCGCCCGTGCCTCCCCCCTCGGCGGGGGGGCCGCGAAGCGGGCCGGGAGCGGGGAGCGCGTTGTCCGGAAAGGTCGCGCCCCTCCGCAGCGGGGGGAAGGCGCGGCTGCGGAAGACGCCCTCCAAAGGGCCGGTCAGAGCGCCAGCAGCAGCAGGCCGACGATGGTGACGGCCAGGATCATGCAGATCGCGAGGTCGAGGACGCGGGCGCCGCCGCACGGGGGTCTCGGGTCGGTCCGCATCGGGTCGGTCCGCATGGGGTCGGTCCGCATGGGGTCGGTCCGCATGGGGTCGGTCCCTATGGCGGGCGGCCTTCGGGCGGCGGCGGCGATCATCGGCGCGGATCCCGGTCGGGGGTGAGGAGGAGCGCCTCCCGGACCGGGCTGCCGACCCGGGAGGCGCCGTCGAGCACCGCAGCAGCCCGGGAGGGGGATCCTGGTGCTGCGGCCTGCAGCGCCCCTGGGGTCGCGACGCGGTGGACCGTGTCCGCGGCGGCGATCCCGAGGGCGGGCAGCGCGAGGGCGACGAGGCAGGCGGCGAGCCGGCCCAGTCGCGAAAGGGTGGTCCCGCCCGGCGGCCTGCGATCGCGGCGCAGGGTCGCGTTCAGGGGCGGCATCGGGCGGCAGACGAGGGCGGGTTTCGGTTCGGGCATCGGCCTCGTCCGGGTCGCGTTGACGTGGGAAATTTGACCACGAACAAACCGTATGTGTGCAGATTTCCCACGTCAACGCGAAATCGGTGAATCGAGGTGCGCCGGCGCACGATGTGGGATTGTGTCCCACGTTGCCCACCTCCATGCTGCGCCGATGTCCGAGACCGTCAACGACACCGCCGAGGGGGCTGCCCTGCACGCGCCGGTGGCGCGCCTGCTGCGCCCGTTGGTCCGGCTGTTCGTGGCCCGCGGCATCACCTTCCCGGCGCTGACGAACCTGCTGCGCGAGCTCTACGTCAACGTCGCCGAGCACGACTTCGCGCTGCAGGGCAAGGAGCAGACCGACAGCCGGGTCTCGCTGCTCACCGGCATCCACCGCAAGGAGGTGCGGCGCCTGCGCGGGGCCGGGGCGCCGGTGAGCGCGGTGCCGGCGGTGGTTTCGCGCACCAGCCGGATCATCGCCCGGTGGCTCGCGGACCCCGCCTTCACCGACCCGGACGGGCGCCCGCTGGCGCTGCGGCGCGCGGGCGAGGACGGCCCCTCCTTCGAGGCCCTGGTCGCCGGCGTGACCCGCGACCTGCGGCCCCGCGCCGTGCTCGACGAATGGCTCGACCGCGGGCTCGCCACCCTCGACGGCCAGGACCGGATCGTGCTGGCCGAGGCCGCCTACGTGCCGCGCGGCGGCGGCGAGCCGCAGCTCTACTATTTCGGGCGCAACCTCCACGACCACATCGCGGCCTCGGTCGCCAACATCCTCGGCGAGGCGCCGCGCTTCCTCGAGCGCGCGGTGCATTACGACGGGCTGTCGGAGGATCTGGCGCGGCGGCTGGAGGCGCGCGCCAAGGAGATCGCGATGGAGGCGCTGACCCAGGCCAACCGCGAGGCCCACGCCGCCTGCGCCACCGATCCCGGCGGCCCCCACCGCTGGAACTTCGGCCTCTACGTCTACGCCGAAGCCGTGCCGCCGCGCGCGGGCGTCCCCCCTGCCGAGGAGGCGTCGCCGGCCACGCCGGAGGCCGGGGCGTGAACCTGTCGGTCGGAAACCTGTCGGTCGCACGATCGCGCGCGGATCGGGGCGGTGTTCGGTCGTCGAGCGACGGGCTCGGACGAGGCGCCCTTCCTCCCCCCTCTGCGGGGGAGCGTGGCCCGCGAGGCCCTTCGCATTCAGGCGCCCCGGGACCGCGCGCATGAGCGCTCCGACCCGCCGCCTCGTCCTGCGCCTGCTCGCCGCCGCCGCCCTGGTTCCGGGG
>NZ_VRVH01000423.1:0-3060 GCF_008040095.1 Methylobacterium sp. WL6
TGGCGCCATGCTGTTTGTGCACGCAGTCGTTCCAGTCGGTGCCTAACCCCGCCACAAGCCGGCTGCTCAGATCTCCACCATTCGCTGACGGGCCGAGCGCGGAGCAGAGACTGCTGGCAGACCTCGATAGGCTGCGTTCGGACGCCCTCTCGAACATAACGCCCTCAGAATTCGTCGCGCGCTGGCGCTGGATCGTGGGGGAGCCTCCGGCCGTCATGTTGGAGAGCCGATCGGAAATGATCCGTATATTGGTTCAGAGCATGCCGATTGCGTCATGTACCCTGATGTGCTGAGAGCTGTAGCCTCAAGTTTTAGGCTGGCGGGTTACTGCCCGGCGTCCCCTGCCTCTATTCCCTTGCCATGATCCGATCTGACCTAGTCCTGCGCCTCGCTGCCCTGAACCCGCATCTCTACGAGCGAGACTGCCAAGCGGTGGTCGATGCCATTTTAGGCCGGATCGCGGATGCCATCGCAGCCGGCGATCGTGTCGAGCTGCGCGGGTTCGGGTCGTTCGCCACCGTGGAGCAAAAGGCGCGAATGGGGCGCAACCCGAGGAATGGAGCGGCTGTCTCGGTCGAAGCCAAGAACCGCCTGCACTTCAAGGCCGGAAAAGAGATGCGGGATCGGCTGAACCCTGAAAGAGGCGGCCCTATCGATCAAATCGGGATGCTCAGGAACTCGCCCCATGACTGACTTAACGACCGCCGAACTGTCCAAGGCGAAGACCGTCAGCGACGACGAGGTGAGCGCCGCGGTCGATGGGTTCCTGCACGACCCGACGATGAGCATGTTTCGTTTCGCCAGCGGACACACGCTGGACCCGGCCGCCGCGGTGAAAGCCCTTGAGCCAGCCAAGGCTGCGATCGCCGATCCGACGCAAGGCGAGAAGTACCAGCGTGGGATGGTGCGGACAGCGATCCTGTTGGCGTGCCCAACGGCGCCATGAACGAGGCTGCCAACAGCAACAACCAAGCTCAGTCTTTCGACATGCGGAAGGACGATGCGGGCTGGACGGTCTACGACATCGCCACCTACGAGCCGGCGCAGGTCAACGGCATCGCGCAGACCGGCCTTGACATGGAGGCTGCCGACGATCTCCTGGACCTGCTGAACACACTGGCCCGGGAGAAGAACGAGAGCGCCAGGCATTGATCGCTGTCGCCATCTCACGCGGCCCGTACAGTAGCGAGGAAGCATCCAACCTCGGCCGTGAGGGTCTCGGCCTGACGCGACAGCTCCGAGGCCGCCCCCAGCACCTGGCTTGCAGCCGCCCCCGTCTCCTCCGCCGCACCCGCCACGCCGGCGATGTTGCTCGTGACCTCGCCAGTTCCCATCGCCGCTTGGCTGACGTTGCGAACGATCTCCTGTGTTGCCGCGCCCTGCTCCTCCACGGCGGCCGCGATCGAGGTCGCAACCGCGCTAAACTCCTGGATCCGCCCGGTGATGCCGCCAATCGCCGAGACCGCCTGACCTGTCGAGGCCTGCACCTGCGCGATCTGACCGGAGATCTCGTTTGTGGCGCGGGCGGTCTGCTCGGCGAGCGCCTTCACCTCGGCCGCCACCACCGCGAAGCCCTTGCCCGCCGCGCCGGCGCGCGCCGCCTCGATCGTGGCGTTGAGCGCCAAAAGGTTGGTTTGCCCGGCGATGCCGGAGATTAGCCCGACTACGTCACCGATCCGGGACACCGTCGCGCTCAGCTCCTGCACCAGGGCGCCGGTGTGACCGGCTTCCATGACCGCCCGCCGCGCCAGCTCGGCCGAACCGTCGACCTGGCGCCCGATCTCGAACACCGACGATCCCAGCTCCTCGGCCGCGGCGGCTACGGTGTTGACGTTGCTGGCCGCCTCCTCGGCGGCGGCCGCGACCGCGCCGGACTGCGCCGAGGTCTCGCCCGCCATCGCCGACATCGAGCCGGCCGTGGCCTGCAGCTCGGTGGCTGCGGCTGAGACCATGCCGATGATACCACCGACCGCCGCCTCGAAGCCGTCGGCCATCTGACGCATCCCGGCCTTGCGCTGCTCCTCGGACGCCAAGCGCGCCTGCGCAGTGTCTGCTTCCAGCTGACGCGCGCGGATCAGGTTGTCCTTGAACACCTGTACCGCTGCGGCCATCGCACCGATCTCGTCCCGGCGAGAAGCGTGTTCGATGGAGATCGTGGCATCGCCCGATGCAAGTCGACGCATAGCCTCGCCCAGTCGCTTCAAAGGGGTCAGGCTTCGCCGCATCCAAAACCACAGCACGGTGCTGCATGCGATGGCCAGCAACGCGCCGATCAGGCCGGAGTGCCGCTTCAACCGAGTTACGACGGCGAGGTGGTCGGTGCGTTCGACCCCGGTGTAGAGAATGCCAAGGGTACTTCCGTCCGCAGCTAGGATCGGATCGTAGGCAGTGAAGTACGGGACTCCAAGGATCTCGGCTTCCCCTCGGTAGGGTCGACCTTGTTTGATCACCGCGTCGTAGACGGACCCAGGGGCCAAGCGTGTGCCGGTGGCACGAGTCCCATCGGGTTTGGTTACGTTGGTAGCCACACGCAGGTCGCCGAGGAAGATCGTGGCCGTCCCGCCGATGATGGCGCGAACACGATCAACGGCAGGGTCCTCAGGTCCGATGAAATGGGACCCCACTTGCAGATGACCATCGATCAAGCTGAAACGCTGAGACCCTCCCTCGTCTGCAAGGCTCTGCCGCAGCAGCCGCATATTGCTCTCCAGCACAGCGGACGCTCGCTGCGTCATGTCCGCCTCCACCTCGTGGAGGATCACGCCGATCGTGGTGAACGAAGCAATGCCGACCATCACGGTCCCAACGACGCTGAGACGCATGGGGAGTGACAGGGAGGGCCGGCTGAGGCGGCGCAGGTTCATTCGGGAGAGCTCTCATGGCGTGAGGCCGATCTTATTGCATCAGTTTAACACAGTACATCCGTTCGAAGGATGCTTCTACGCGAACTGAAACTTGTGATCGCGAATCGGTAAAAACACGGAACCGCCGTGTCTTGAGTCTGTATTCTTAATATAGTCTATAAGTTAATTTTGTATTAAATTCGGCCCTGATGTCTTA
>NZ_VRVH01000424.1:0-3050 GCF_008040095.1 Methylobacterium sp. WL6
CCGGGCGACGGGGCCGGTCCGCGGCGACGCCCGCCCGGCGGCGTCACCAGCGCCCGGACTCGGGTTTCGGACTTGGTTCTGGACTTGCGGGCACCCGCTGCTCATAACCGCGCTCTGCATGCGCAGCCCGGATCGCGATCCCCGGCCGCGCGTGCGAGCAGGCTTCGGAGACGGCGATGGCGCTCAAGGACACGCTTCTGCGCATCTTCACGTGGTGGAACGGGCAGACGATGTCGCTCGCGCTCTACACTGCACGCAGCGGCAACTTCGTCGGCAGCGACGACCACGGCAACAAGTACTACCGCGCGCAAGGGGCGCTGATCGACCGCTCGGTCGGCTCGGAGCGGCGCTGGGTGGTCTACAACGGCTACGCCGACGCCTCGAAGGTCCCGCCCGGCTGGCGCGGCTGGCTCTGCCACAACGTCGAGCTGCCGCCGAGCGAGGAGGCCTACACCCCGCGCGAGTGGCAGAAGCCCCACGTCGAGAACATGACCGGCACGGCCGACGCCTACCGCCCGAAGGGCTCGCAGCTCTCCTGGGGCGCCCGCCCCGCCGCCACCGGCGACTACGTGCCGTGGACGCCGGGCGAATAGCCCCCCACCAGTCCGGCCGGCACGTCTCCCCTCCGGTTGGATGGGCCTCCGAGGCCGGATCTGCTTTGACGACCCGGTCTCCGTCATTCCGGGGCTGCGCAGCAGAGCCCGGAATCCAGGGCCGCCGCGAGGCGCAGACTGGAGCCAGACCCGCGGCGCTGGATCCCGGGCTCGCCTCCGGCGCCCCGGGATGACGGGGAGGGGCCGGAAACGAGACCTGCAGGCCCTGTCCGCCCGCGTCGCGACCGCGGAGGCCGCGCCCTTTTTCCACCACCGTTTTCGTATTGAACGCGTCGATCCGCCGGCCGCGCGCCGCGTCGTTCACTTGCCGAGAGGGGCGTGCCTTGAGCCGCATCACCGCACGGGCCGCGTTCGGCCTCGCCGCCCTCGCGCTCTGCGCAGGCCCGGCCTCCGCCGACAAGATCAAGAACCCGACCGCGGTGTTCTCCGGCCTCGACAAGATCACCGGCCGCATCGTCTCGTTCGAGGTGGCGGTGGACGAGACCGTGCAGTTCGGCGCGCTGCAGCTCACCCCGCGGGTCTGCTACACCCGGCCGCCGACCGAGAGCGCCAAGACCACGGCCTTCCTCGAGGTCGACGAGGTGACGCTGGAGAACAAGTACCGCCGGATCTTCACCGGCTGGATGTTCGCCTCGAGCCCCGGCCTGCACGCGATCGAGCACCCGATCTACGACGTGTGGCTGGTGGATTGTAAGGGTGGCAGCGACATCATCGCCGAGGCGCGCGAGCAGGAGGACGTGCCGGCGATGGCCGCCAAGCCCGAGCGCAAGCGCGGCACGAAGGACGCCGCCAAGACCGTGCAGCAGGTCAACTCCGCCGGCCAGGTCGACGTCGAGGCGCCGCGCGGCGTCCCGGTCCAGCCGCGCCAGAAGCCCTCGCGCAAGTTCTTCCCGTCGAACGAGGGCCCGGCCCCGGCCCCGCCGCAGCCCCCGCAGCCGCAATCGATCTTCGACGCGATCTTCCGCTGATCGCATCCCCCTAGCGCCGCGCATCCGGATCCGGACGCGGGTCCCCTCTCCCGTTCGGGAGAGGGGGCCGCGATGCGCCGACCGCGACACATCATGGCGGCCTTCGGAGCGGAGGAAAACTTATCTGCCAACGCCGGTGCGGCGCCTCACGCCTCCGCGGAGCCCGGCCCGAGGGCGGCCAGGGCCTGCGCCCCTCGGACGCTGCCGTCCGTCGGCCAGGCGTTCCAGTCGGCGGCGTGGCCCAGCGCCTCGGCGAGCCGGCGCTTGTAGACGTGGCGCGGCAGCTCTTCGGCGCCGAACTGGGCGAGGTGCTCGGTGACGAACTGGGTGTCGGCGAGGCGGTATCCGCCGGCGCGGAGCCGTCCCATCAGGTGGACGAGGGCGACCTTCGAGGCGTCGCGCACCTCGTGGAACATGCTCTCGCCGAAGAAGGCCGCCCCCATCGAGACCCCGTAGAGGCCGCCGACGAGCCGGCGCGGCTCGCCGGCGTAGACCTCGATCGTGTGGGCGTGGCCGCGGTCGAACAGCGCGCCGTAGAGCTCGCGGATGCGGCCGTTGATCCAGGTGCGCTCGCTCTCGCGGCGCGGGGCGGCGCAGCCACCGATCACGCCGTCGAAGTCGGTGTCGCTGCGGACCTCGAACACGTCCGAGCGCACCGTGCGCGCGAGCCGCTTCGACACGCGGAACCCGTCGAGCGGCAGCACCCCGCGGGCGCGGGGCTCGACCCAGTACAGCGTCGGGTCGTCGGCGTCCTCGGCCATCGGGAAGATACCGGCGGCGTAGGCCTTGAGAAGGATCTCGGGCGTGATCTCCACGCGGGTGCCGTCGTGCATGGCGGCGATTCTGGGGTGCGCGCGTCCGGAACGCCAGTGGGGCGGCCGCGCAAATCCACGGCGCCGACGCCGCGGGCCCGACCGGCCGGCGATCGCGATCCTTCTGCGGTTCGATCCGTCCGCATCAGGACCGACCTGCAGGGGCGGCGATCTTTGGAAGCACATCCCCGGCCGCATTGGCTAGGATCATCAGCATCGAACCCAAGAGGCGGCAGCACGCCGCCCGGAGGCCGGCATGATCGTCGCCATGCGCAAGTCCCGACCCGAGGCCCGTCCGATCCCGTCGTGTCGTCGCACCGACGGCACGGGGAAGGATCGCAACACGGCACGGAAGGACGACGGCGATGGGCCATCACGACACGGCATTTGACGCGTCCGGCGCGGGACGGACATTCGGATCCCGCACCTTCGCCCGGGCCGCGCGGGCGCACCGCCGGCATTACGGCCGGGCCGCCTTCGCCACCGCCATCGACGACGGCCTGATGCCCGACGAGGTGCGCGGCATCCTGGCCGGCCGCGTCTGGACCAACTGCTACCACGCCTACCCGGCCCACGCGGCCTTCGGCGGCTACAAGCAGTCCGGCATCGGCCGCGAGAACCATCGCATGATGCTCGACCACTACCAGCAGACCAAG
>NZ_VRVH01000425.1:0-3006 GCF_008040095.1 Methylobacterium sp. WL6
GCTCCCCGCCGGCGCCGTCGCCGCCGGAGCGGATCGCGCCCAGCGTCCCCTGCATCCCGTCGATCAGGTACCCGTAGAGGTCGCGGATCTCGGGTCCGAGCGCCTTCTGGCCGAGGAAGTAGGCGACCGGGTTCGGCGCCTCGTAGCGGGTGAGGTTGAGGATGCCGACGTCGACCATCGCCACGGTGACGCGGGCCGCCTCGCCGGCCTTGAGCCCCGCGAGCCGGATCGGCAGGGTCAGGTCCTGGCGCGGGCGCGTCTTCTCCGGGGCCTCGACCGAGACCGTCAGCGCCCGCTCGGCCCGGTCGACCGAGAACCACGCCAGCCCCAGCGCCCGGCCCGGCAGGCGCTTGGCGGCCTGGTCGAGCGGCCGGTAGGCGGTGGCGACGAGATAGGCGCCGGCGCCCCACTCGGCCTTGACCGGGATCGACACCGTGACGCCGCCCTCCGGCACTTCCACGTCGAGCACCGCCTGCAGCCGGTCGCCGACCACCGTGACGGTGGCGCGGCCCTTGAAGCGCGGGTTCAGCCGCGCCTGCAGGGTGTCGCCGGCCGTGTAGGCCGCCTTGTCGAGGGTGAGGTCGAGGAGGTCGGGCACCTCGGCCGTCTCCGAGCCGCTCCAGCCCACGCTGAAGCTGACGGAGGCCGCAGCCCCCGGCCGGCCCGGCGCGCTGACCTCGAGGCGGTACTTCCCGAAGCCGAGCGCCTGGGCCACCTTGGCCGGCGCGTCGGCCTTCAGGTCGAGGGTGCCGTCGGCGACCCGGCGCACGGACTTCACCGGCTCGAACGACCAGCGGCCGTCGGCGCGGTACCATTGGTAGGTCTGCTCCAGCCGCGACAGCGTCCAGGTCGCGCCGGCCTGCGCCAGGCGCGTGCCGTCGGGCGCGGCCATCACCACGTCGAAGCCGGCGGTGCCGCCGACGGGCAGGTCGTCGCCAAAGCCCTTGCGGATCGCCAGCACCGGGCCCTCGGGCAGGATCGGCAGGGTGAGGCTGCGCGACAGCGCCCGCCCGCCGGGCTCGCCGACCGCGAGCGTGATCTTGGCCTCGACCGGGCGCGGCGCGGCCAGCGCCTGCACCGGCACCGCGACCACGGCCTCGCCCTGGGCGTCGGTGGCGGCGCGCGCCTCGATCTCCTGGGTCGAGGCCTCGATCGCCTCGTCGTCGAGGCCGACCGAGAAGCCGTCCAGGCCCTTGATGCCGCTCGCGGCCGCCGCCTGCACGGTGACGCTGCCCGAGACGTCGAGGCCCGAGCCCGGCGCGCCGTAGAGGTAGCGCGCCGCCACCGCGACCCGGGCGGCCTCGCCCCGGCGCAGGCTCGGCTGCTCGGGCTTCAGCGTCACCTCGAGCCGCTCGGGGACGTAGTCCTCGAGCAGGAACGAGGCCTCGCCGACGGCGGGCGCCTTCGGATCGGTGAAGGCCTGGATCCGCCAGGTGCCGTGCATCGCGCCCGAGAGCAGCGGCAGCGGCAGGGCGCGCCCGCCGAGGCCCTGGTCGGCCACCGAGACGCGGCGGTACTCGACGCCGTCGGGGCGCTTGACCACCAGGGTCAGCGGCAGGCTCGGCACCGCCTTGCCCTGCCCGTCGCGGAGGAGCGCGGTGATCTGCACGGTCTCGCCGGAGC
Organism: Methylobacterium sp. WL6; assembly: GCF_008040095.1. Lineage (NCBI taxonomy): Bacteria > Pseudomonadati > Pseudomonadota > Alphaproteobacteria > Hyphomicrobiales > Methylobacteriaceae > Methylobacterium > Methylobacterium sp. WL6. The sequence continues at coordinate 1,624 of NZ_VRVH01000425.1, forward strand.
GGTAGACCCCGCGCTCGGGGAAGACGTAAGCCTCGATCGAGCCGGCGTCGGCCCGGCCCTTCACGCCGCGGTCGGTGAGGTCGAAGGCGGCGAGGTCGAGGTCGAGGAAGCCGTAATCGTCGCCGACCTGCGCCACCACCAGGCTCGGGGCGACGCCGCCCTCGCCGCGGGCGAGCCCCGGATCGAAGGCGGCGTGGCCGCTCGCGTCAGTCCGGCGCGCGGCCAGCACCTCGTTGTTGCGGGCGATCAGGCGGATCTCGGCGTTCGCGACCACCGTCGCGCTGGCGAGCGAGCGCGCGAAGACGTGGACGCCGTCGCGGCCCTTGAAGGCGGTGAGCCCGAGATCGGAGACCACGAACCACTGCGTCGCCTTGGCCTCGTAGCCGCCGTCCTCGCCCTCCGCGGTCGCGGCGGTGCCCGAGGCCTGCGCCAGCATCACGTAGAGGCCGGGCTCGAGCCGGCCCACCGCTTGGAGCACCGGGAAGGCGGTGACCGATTCCTGGTTGACCTCGGCCTTGGCCGTGTCGAGCGTGCCCTTCCAGACCTGGACGCCCTTCTGCGCGGCGATGGTCCGGGCGGTGGCGCCGTTGAGCTGGCCCAGGAACTCCTCCGACCGCAGCGACGGCAGCAGGCCGCGGTCGCCGATGCGCAGCACCTCGACGTCGACCTTCGGTGCGTTGACCGAGACCAGCGGCACCCCCGCCTGCCCGGTGCGGGGCAGGACGTAGTTGCGGCCGGTGAAGCGCACCTGGGGGGCGCGGTCGCGGACGTAGACCTCGTAGTCGGCCGACTTCAGCAGGCTCTCGCCCACCGCGGAGGGCAGGCCCTGGCGCACGACGAAGGCGTAGGAGCCGCCGTGCTTCAGCCCGTCGACGCAGACCTGGGAGCCTTCGGCCGTGACCGCGGCGTTGGTCGCGCCCGACACCGCGACGAAGGGGGCGAAGTCGGCCTTGGCCGCCAGCGGCTCGGAGAAGGTGAAGCACACCCGCGGGGCGGCGGCGTCGGCGTCGACCTTGTAGTCGAGGATGCGGAAGCCGTGTTCGGCGCGCATCGTCTCGTAGGCCTCGCGCACGGGCGCCACGTCGTTCAGGGCCAGGCTCGCCCCGTAGGCTTCGAGCGCCGGGCGCCACTCCGCCCGGCCGCCCTGGATCTCGGCGAGCAGCGCCAGGGCCTCGGCCGCCTCGGGCGCGCTCCGCGCGCGCTGGTAGGCCTGGTAGGCGGCGGCCGGGGCCCGGCCGCGCAGGCGCGCGCGGCCCTCGTAATCCTTGTTCTCGTCGTCGCCGGCGACCGCGTCGGCCGCCCGCGCGTAGCCGAGCCAGGCCTGGACGTCGGACGGGTCGGCCGCCACCGCGGCGGCGAAGGGCGGCAGCGCCTCGGCGGCCT
>NZ_VRVH01000426.1:0-2980 GCF_008040095.1 Methylobacterium sp. WL6
CCCGGGCATGCGTCCTGCCCTGATGGGCCGCATCGCCCCCACTGGCGATGATGCAGGCATGCCCATCCACGACTGGCACGAACAGGAACGTCCCCGCGAGAAGCTGATCGCACGCGGCCCCGCCACGCTGTCCGACGCAGAACTGCTGGCACTGTTCCTCGGCTCCGGCTTCGGTGGACGCGATGCGGTGCAGACCGCGCGCGACCTGCTGCAGGCGCACGGTCCCCTGCGTGTGCTGCTGGACCGCCCGGCCCGCGAGGCGGCCGCCGAGGTGCGGGGGCTGCTCCTGACGGAGGCGCCGCAGGTCGCCGCGATCGCCGCGCCGTGAGCCTCGCGCGCCGTCCGTCGCCGGGCGACGACCGGTTCCGTCCGCCGCGAAACCGCGGGGACCGGAAGACGAGGGCCGTGGCCGCCCCCGGCACCGGTGAGGATGCGCGGCGCCCGCCGGAGCCGGCGCCGCGGCAAGCCGAGGCTGCACCCCTGATCCGGATCAGGGGCGTCGCCGCTGCCCGGCCGGGGCCGTTTCGGAGCGGACGCGTCCACGCGTCCCTCTCTTCGACGGATCATGGGCTTGCCCGGAATCCGCATCGCTTGCGTGCCCGATTCCGCGTACCCCCGGGTCGGGCGGGCCCGATTTTGGGGGGGCGGGAAGATCCGAGCGGTGCCCGGGCCGTCTCCCGGCCCGGGCGTCGTCTCACGCCGCCTCGAGCAGGCGGCGGGCGATGACCTGGGCCTGGATCTCAGCCGCGCCCTCGAAGATCGAGAGGATGCGGGCGTCGCAGAGCACGCGGCTGACGGCGTACTCGAGCGCGAAGCCGTTGCCGCCGTGGATCTGCAGGGCGTTGTCGGCCGCCGCCCAGGCGACGCGGGCGCCGAGGAGCTTCGCCATGCCGGCCTCGAGGTCGCAGCGCTTGCCCTCGTCCTTCTCGCGGGCCGAGAAGTAGGTGAGCTGGCGGGCGATGTTGATCTCCACCGCCATCATCGCGAGCTTGTCGGCGACCCGCGGGAAGCTGATCAGGGCTTTTCCGAACTGCATCCGCTCCTCGGCGTAGCGCAGGCCGAGGTCGAGGGCCGACTGGGCGACGCCGATGGCGCGGGCCGCGGTCTGGATGCGGGCGGACTCGAAGGTCTGCATCAGCTGGGCGAAGCCCTTGCCCTCGACCTCGCCGAGGAGGTTGTTGCCCGGCACCTCGAAGTTCTCGAAGGCGAGCTCGTACTCCTTCATGCCGCGGTAGCCGAGCACGTGGATCTCGCCGCCGGTGAGGCCCTCGACCGGGAACGGCTCCGCGTCGGTGCCGCGGGGCTTCTCGGCGATCAGCATCGAGAGGCCGCGGTGGCCCTTCTCCTCGGGCTTGGTGCGGACCAGCACCGTCATGATGTCGGCGCGGACGGGATGGGTGATCCAGGTCTTGTTGCCGGAGATCTTCCAGGTCTCGCCGTCCTTCACCGCCTTGGTGCGCAGCGAGGCGAGGTCCGAGCCGGTGTTCGGCTCGGTGAACACGGCCGTCGGCAGGATGTCGCCCGAGGCGATCTTGGGCAGGAAGCGCTGCTTCTGCTCCTCGGTGCCGCCGCACAGGATCAGCTCGGCGGCGATCTCCGAGCGGGTGCCGAGGGAGCCGACGCCGATATAGGCGCGCGACAGCTCCTCGGAGACGACGCACATCGAGATCTTCGGCAGGCCCATGCCGCCGTATTCCTCCGGGATCGTCAGGCCGAAGACGCCGAGCTCGGCCATCTTGGTGACGATCTCCATCGGGATGTAGTCGTTCTTCAGGTGCCACTCGTGCGCTTGGGACACCACCTCGGCCTTGCCGAAGCGGCGCATCTCGGAGCGGATCGCCTCCATGTCCTCGTCGAGGCCGGAATCGCCGACGGTGGCCGACGCCACGCCGTCCCGGATCTTCTGGACCAGGGCGGCGCGGTTCTCCGGGGTGTTGCCGTCGGCGATCAGCGCCTCGACCGCGTCGGTGCGGAACTGCTGCACCTCGCGGGCGGTGAGCCCGAGCGAGCCGACCGGGCGCACCATCTCGCCCTGGCTCATCGGGATGCCCGAGACCATCTGCTCGAGGTACTCGCCCGCGCCGATCTTCACGAGCAGCGTCTCGGTCTCGCCGAGGCGGCCGGCCGCGCGCAGGTTGGCGGCGTAGGTGCCGAGCTCGCGCACCGCCTCGCCGTAGGTGGCGATCCAGGCGAGGCCGTGGGCGGCGTGCTGCTCGGCCTCCAGCTTGGCGGCGTCGACCTTGCCGTCCGTGCCCAGCACGCGGGTGCGGACCCGGCGGGTCGCCTCGGCGACGAGACGTTTCGCGGATTCGCCGGCGGCCTGCGTGAGGGCGACGAGATCCTGCGGCTCGGGCTGGAAGGCGGGCGAAGCGGACATGGCTGGCACTTTCGTCTGAACGTTTCCGGTTGCGAGCAATATAGGCCCGATCCACCGGGACGTAGCAAATTCTTGAGGCTCGGAGCCGCAATTCGTCTTGAATTTTCTATCCAGTCGCGTGCAATTTTCCTCAACGCCGCAACCGGTTGGCGAAACCGGCGCGCCGTGGCGGGTGCCGTCGCCGCGCCCTCTCGCCTAGCCCCGGTTCGCCACCGCGACGCCGATCGCGGCCACCGCCATGCCGGCGACCTGGAGCCCGGTCAGCGCCTCGCCGAACATCAGGTAGGCCATGGTCGCCGAGACCGGCGGCACCAGGAACAGCAGCGCCGAGACGCCGGCCACCGCGCCGCGCCGGATCAGCACGAGCAGCAGCAGGATCCCGGCGACGGAGCTGACCAGCACCGACCACGCCATCCCGAGCCAGACCGGCAGCAGCGGCGGCACGGCGAGGCCGTCGCCCGACAGCAGCGCCAGCGGCACCGCGACGCCGCAGGCGCCGACGAACTGCAGGGTCGCGGTGGCCAGCAGGTCGGCGTCGGCGCCGGTGCGCTTCTGCCAGAGCGTGCCGAGCGTGATCGCGGCGACCGCGCCGGCGCCGACGCC
>NZ_VRVH01000427.1:0-2974 GCF_008040095.1 Methylobacterium sp. WL6
GCCCCGGCCCCGGCCCCGATCCAGCCGGCCGTTCCGGACGCGCCCCAGTCGCGTTGAACGCCGCGATCGAATCGGAACGACGCAGCCGCGCCGTTCGATCGGGCAAAGGAAACTTAACGCTCCCGCCCTAGGCCGGCCCAATCCAGCATTGTGCGAATTCCGTGGGAATCGCGCGGTGCGGGTGGCATGCCGTTTGGCGAATCGCCCAGCCTTCTCTATGGACCGAGGCCCATGACGCGGTACGTTTTCATCACCGGCGGCGTGGTCTCCTCGCTCGGCAAGGGTCTGGCCTCGGCGGCGCTCGCGGCGCTGCTCCAGGCGCGCGGCTACTCGGTCCGCCTGCGCAAGCTCGACCCCTACCTCAACGTCGACCCGGGCACGATGAGCCCGACCCAGCACGGCGAGGTCTTCGTCACCGACGACGGCGCCGAGACCGACCTCGACCTTGGGCATTACGAGCGCTTCACCGGCGTCCCTGCGACGCGCGCCGACAACATCACCACCGGCCGGATCTACCAGGACATCATCGCCAAAGAGCGCCGCGGCGACTACCTCGGCGCGACGATCCAGGTGATCCCGCACGTCACCAACGCGATCAAGGACTTCGTTCGCGACGGCAACGACGCCTTCGATTTCGTGCTCGTCGAGATCGGCGGCACGGTCGGCGACATCGAGGGCCTGCCGTTCTTCGAGGCGATCCGCCAGCTCGGCAACGACCTGCCGCGCGGCTCTACCGCCTTCGTGCACCTGACGCTGCTGCCCTACATCCCGTCCGCCGGCGAGCTGAAGACCAAGCCGACGCAGCACTCGGTGAAGGAGCTGCGCTCGATCGGCATCCAGCCCGACATCCTGCTCTGCCGGTGCGACCGGCCGATACCCGCCGACGAGCGGCGCAAGCTCGGGCTGTTCTGCAACGTGCGCGAGACCGCGGTGATCGAGGCGCGCGACGTCGCCTCGATCTACGACGTGCCGCTCTCCTACCGCGAGGCCGGCCTCGACCGCGAGGTGCTCGCGCATTTCGGCCTCGCCCACGACGGCGAGCCGGACCTCTCGCGCTGGCGCACGATCTCCGAGCGGGTGAAGAACCCCGAGGGCGAGGTCACCATCGCCATCGTCGGCAAGTACACGGGCCTGAAGGACGCCTACAAGTCGCTCACCGAGGCGCTGATCCACGGCGGCATCAGCCATCGCTGCCGCGTCAACCTCGAATGGATCGAGGCGGAGGTGTTCGAGCGCGAGGACCCGGCCCCGTTCCTCGAAGGCATCAACGGCATCCTGGTGCCCGGCGGCTTCGGCCAGCGGGGGGCGGAGGGCAAGATCCGCGCGGCGCGCTTCGCCCGCGAGCGGAAGATCCCGTATTTCGGGATCTGCTTCGGCATGCAGATGGCGGTGATCGAGGCGGCCCGGTCGCTCGCCGGCGTGCCGGACGCGAACTCGACCGAGTTCGGCGACACGGCCGAGCCGGTGGTCGGCCTGCTCACCGAGTGGCTGCGCGGCAACGAGCTGGAGCAGCGTGCGGCCGCCGGCGACCTCGGCGGCACCATGCGGCTCGGCGCCTACGATGCGACGCTGCACCCCGACACGAAGATCGCCGGGATCTACGGCAGCACCCACATCTCCGAGCGCCACCGCCACCGCTACGAGGTCAACATGGCCTATCGCGAGCGGCTCGAGGCCAAGGGCCTGCGCTTCTCCGGCCTGTCGCCGGACGGGCTCCTGCCCGAGACGGTCGAGCATGTCGGCCACCCGTGGTTCATCGGCGTGCAGTTCCACCCGGAGCTGAAGTCGCGTCCCTTCGCGCCGCATCCGCTGTTCGAGGGCTTCGTCGGCGCCGCGATCGAGCAGAGCCGCCTGGTGTGAGGCGGGACCGCCCGCGATGACCTCGATCTCGGGGCTGCCCGCCTTCCTCGGCTACGGCGCCATCGTCTGCGGGCTCGTGGCGCTCTACCTCGGCGTCTACCTGACGGCGACGGCGCACCGCGAGATCGCGCTGATCCGGGCGAACAACGTCGCCGCCGCCACCGCGCTCGGCGGCAGCCTGCTCGGCTACGCGCTGCCGCTGGCCGTGGCGATCTACAACGCGCAATCGGCCCTCGACTGCGTGATCTGGGGCCTCGTCGCCCTCGTCGTGCAGATCCTGATCTACTTCCTGGTCCGGATCGTCCTGCCCGACCTGTCCCGGCGGATCGCGGCGGGCGAAGGCGCCGCGGCGATCCTGCTCGCCTCGGCGTCGCTCGCCGGCGGCGTGATCGATGCGGCGGCCATGACCTACTGACGAGCCCGCGATCGAAATCCGCCGAGCGAGCGGCGCCAGGCGTCGCGGATCGCGCATCGGGCGCCGCGGCGGGGCCGGCCGGCGAAGCTTGACGATCTTCTCAAGGGCCGCCGGCGTTCCTACATCCGGGCCTCGCGGCGTTCTGCCGCCTGGGAGCCGGGCCGTCCGAGACGGTCCGAACGATCATGGCCTCGTCCATCGAACGGTCCTCGAAGCGCTCGACCACCGTCGCGCTCGTCCTCGTCGCCGGCGCCGGCGCCACGGCCCTCGCGCTCGGGCGGTACGATCCCTCGCAGCGCGAGGAGGATGTCCTGGTCTACGGCGGTCCCGACGCCTGCATCCGCGGCGGCATTCGGACGGAGACCGATTGCCGGAGCACCTACGCCACGGCGCTGGCGGCCTATCCGGAGGCGGCGCCGCGCTACCTCTCCCTGGCCGATTGCGAGGGGCATCACGGCACCGGGCATTGCGTCGACGGAACCGCCGTGGCGACGAGCGCGGCCGGCCGCTTCGTGCTGATGCTGGCCGGCTACGTCATCGGCCGCCGGATCGAGCAGGCCCTCGAGCCGCAGCCCGTCTACGATCATCGCCCCGGCCAGGCCAAAGCGGCGTATTCCGGATCGGGCGGCTACTGCACGAGCTGGGGCGGCCGCGTCGTCACCGGAAGCGGCGGTGCGTCGTCGCGCGCGCGCGTCGCCT
>NZ_VRVH01000428.1:0-2938 GCF_008040095.1 Methylobacterium sp. WL6
GTGCGGATCGGCGGCGCGGACGTCGCCACGCTGCCGCAGGCCCGCCGGGCCCGCGCGCTCGCCTATGCCGGGCCGGAGCCGGTGCTGTTTCCCGGCACGATCCGCGACAACCTCGCCTACGGCCTGCGCCGGCGCCCGGTGATCCGCGACGACGCCGGCAGCCCGGAGCGTGCGCGGCGCCGGCGCGCGGAGGCGCGGCGGACCGGAAACCCGGTCGAGGATGCGAGCGATCCCTGGATCGACTACGCCGCCCTGGGCCTGGCGGACGCCGCCGCCCTCGACGCGCGGATGCTCGACCTGCTGCAGCGCCTCGGGATGGGCGACGACCTCTACCGCTTCGGCCTCAGCGCCTACAGCCTGGTGCACCACGAGTCCGAGCCCGGGCGTCGGGTCGTCGCCGCGCGCCGGCACCTGCAGCAGCACTTCGCGGCCGCGGGCATGGCGGACCTCGTGATCCCGTTCGATCCGCGCCGCTACAACGAGCAGGCGACGATCGCGGAGAACCTCCTGTTCGGCGTGCCGACCGTTCCGGAACTGACCGGGCGCAACCTCGCGTCCGAACCGCGCTTCCGCGCTGCCCTCGACAAGCTGTTCCTGCTCGACGACCTCGCCCGGATGGGCGTGGCGATCGCCCGGAACCTGGTCGACATCTTCCGCGACGTGCCACCGGGCCATCCGCTGTTCCGCAGGTTTTCGCTGATCGCGCCGGACGAGCTGCCGGTCTTCGAGCAGCGGCTCTCGGCCCTCGGTGCCGACGAGGCGCCGCCGGCGGCCGACAACGAGGCGTTCCTCGCCCTCGCCCTGGCCTACGTCGAGCCGCGCCAGCGGCTCGGCCTCCTCGATGCGCCTTATCGGGCGCGGCTGGTGGCGGCGCGCTACACGGTCCGCGAGGCGCTTCGACGGGAGGACGGCACCGAGGACGTCGAGCCCTACGATCCCGAGCGAATTAACCGGCACAGCTCGATCCTCGATGCGCTGCTCTTCGGGCGGATCAACACCGCGCGGATGCACGGCGAAGCCGAGATCCAACGCCAGGTCCGCCTCGTCGTGCAGGAGTTCGACCTGGAACGCCGCATCCGCCTGCGCGGGCTGGATTTCCCCGTCGGCAACCGCGGCCGCCTGCTCACCCCGCGCCAGCAGGCGCTCGTCGACCTCGCCCGCGCGATCCTGCGGCGGCCGGAGATCCTGGTGGTCGACGGAACGATCCCGCATCTCGACGGCGGCGCATCGGCCCTGATCGCGGCCGTCACCAGCGGCGGGCCGCAGATCAGCCTCGTCGCGGTCGCGGCGACGGAAGCCGAGGCGGCGCCGTTCCCGGTTCGTCTGCGCTTCGACACGACCGGTTCGGTCCGCGTCGAGACCGCGCCGGAGCCGGAGGTCTCGGTGCCGACCGCGCGTTCGGCCTGAGGCGGCGCGTGAAACGCCGGCTTTCTGCCTGGAATTTCCGTGTTGGAAACCGATTCCGCACTGTCGTCTCGACAGAATGCCGAAGAAGCGTCATGGAATACGGTACGCGTCCGCGCGTTCCTGTCCAAATCCAAGAGAATCATACGCCGCATGTTGCGCAGCCGTGTGCGACGGTCCTTTACCGTCGAGGTCAAGTCGAAGAACCGCCACTCCCTGTCCTGGCCGGATGATCCTACCCCGGCGCCCCTGAACTGGGCCGCGCTCGATCCGGCGCCCGAGACGCCGTCGCCGTTCGATACGGTCTGGCCCGACCAGGCCGCCGCCCCCGCGCCGCCGGTGCCGGCGGAGAAGCCTCGGCGAATCCTGCAGAGCCTGATCGTGGCGGAGCCCGAGCCCGAGGTGGCCGAACCCGTGATCGAGCGCGAGCTTCGGCTTCCGCGCGTGAAGCGGGTGAAGCCTCCGCAGATGCGGTCCGAAAGCCCGCGCGCCGAAGCCGGCCGTTCGGATCAGGCACGATCCAAAATGGTGCGCCCCGATGCGATCTGGTCGTTCGCCGACATCGCGGACGCGTCCTCGGAGCCGGCCGTCGCTGCCCCGGCGATCCCGGCTCCGCCGGTGACCGCCGTAGCTCCGGTCGCCGCAGCGCCTGTCGTGATGCGCAGGCCGACGAAGTCGCGACCGACCGAACCCGCCCTCGCGCCGGGCCAGCGCTGGAAGCGGCGCCTGCCGCGCTCCTGCCGCTAGCCGACGTTCGTGCGAGCCGGGCGCCGGCTCGCTCCATGCGACGGCACCCGTCGCACGAACGTCCTGTGATCCGGGGATCCTGGTCGCGGCCAGGCGCGGGGCGTCAGGCCGCCCGGCGCACGGCGTAGCGATAGCGGCGCCCCTCCGCGTCGAGCAGCTCGCTGTCGGAGGTCTCGCGCCAGACCACGTCGTCCTCGGGCCGCGCCGCATCGGTCAGCTCGGTGCCGCGCACGATGCTGAGCGCGATGCCGAAACCGTAATTGGTCGCCGTCGCCTCGGTGATGGCCGAGCCGATGTCGGCTTCGTCCGGCAGGCAGGCGAACAGGACGCCGTCGGCGATGGCGAGCGTGTAGGTTCCCATGGCGCGCTCCGCGGTTTTCGAAGCGCCGGACCGTATGAGCTCTTTCCGGCCGTGGAAGGGCGAGGGGTGGGATGCTGCAATCCGGCGGGCGGCGGTTGCCCGCGGGAGCCGCATCGATCCCCCGAACGCAGGTACGGAATGTCACGCCGCCGGCTTCGTCCGCGCACGCGATCGTGTAGACCGTCCTCGCCCGATCCCATGATCGCCGAACGCCGCGCACGCCCATGACGGACCCGCTTCTCGACCGGCTCACCGACATCCTCGGACCCGACGGCCTCGTCGTCGGCGACGAGCTCGCGAGCCGACCCGCGAGCTGGACCCGTGCCGACGAGCCTTGCGCCGCGGCCGCGCTCGTCCGCCCCCGCAGCACCGAGCACGTCTCGGCGGTGCTCGCCGCCTGCCACGCGGCGGGGCGCGCCGTCGTCC
>NZ_VRVH01000429.1:0-2935 GCF_008040095.1 Methylobacterium sp. WL6
GTGCCATCGTGCTCGCGGCCGCGGGGGCGGCGTGGGGCGCCGCGAGCGCGACCGTGTCGGTGTCCGGCGCCGGCGTCTCGAACGGCTCCTGGCCGGCGAGCAGGTTCGGCGGCGCCTGCCAGACGAAGGCGTCGATGCGGCCGGAGACCGGCGAGATCGGCTCCCAGGTCGGCGAGGCGACGCCGTCGGCGATCCAGACGGGATCGCGCGGGGCATGCGCGGCGCGGGCGAGCCATTCGCGGGCGCGGCCCGAGCCGGCGCCGTGCTCGGTCTCCTCGATCCGTGCCATCATCAGGCAGGTGCGCACGCTCGGGCCGTCGTCGAGCAGGGGCCGGATCGCCTCGCGGGCCTTCTCGAAGTCGCGGGCGTCGAACGCGGCCTGCGCCAGGGCGAGGCGCGCCTCGGGGGCCCAGGACGAGAGCTTGGCCAGTGTCTCGGCCCGCGCCAGGCGGTCCCGCACGGAATCGCCGGTGCGCAGGTTGAGGTAGACCTTGGCGAGGTCGGGGTGCGGGTTGGCCTTCCACGCGGCCTCGACGATCTTGGCCGCCTTCTTCAGATCGCCGCGGCGGGCGAGCAGGCGCCCGGCGATGCTGGCGGCGGGAACGAGATCGGGCGCGAGCTTGACCGCCTGGAGCGCGCGCTCGGTCGCCGCCTCCGGCTCGCCGGCCTCGCGCACCTGCGCCATCGCGGTGAGCAGGACGGCACGCTGGCGCCGCGCCTCCGCCTTGTCGATCAGCCCGAGGGAGCCGCGGCGCTCGACGATCTCGAGCGCGCCGCCCCAGTCGCCGTCGGCGCATTGCGCCTCCAGCACGGCGTCGTTCGCCCAGGTGACGCTGGGGGCGAGGCGCGCGGCCTCCGCCGCGTAGGCGCGGGCGGAGACGTCGTCCTCGCGTCGGCGCGCTTCGACGAACAGGCCGCGCAGGCCGAGCACCCGCGTCTCGGGGTCGTCGACCATGCGCTGGAACGCACTCTCTGCCGCCTGCCGGTCGCCGGAGATCTGCGCCGCCTGGGCCTTGAGCAGCAGGGTCAGCGGTTCCGCGCCGAGCAGGCGCTCGGCGTCGCCCGCATGGCGGCGGGCGGCGAGGGGATCGCCCGACCCGACCGCGACCATGCCGCGCGACAGGGCGGTGAAGCCCTTGGCCCGGCGGCGCTCGCGCGAGCCGTTCACCAGGGTGTCCGGCAGGGTGATGATGCCGCGGACCACGGCCCAGACCAGGCCGAGCGCGATCGCCGCGATGCCGACGCCGATGAGGGCGATGGCGAGGCTCGTGGCCACCTCGTAGCCGTTCCACACGATGGTGACCGACCCGGGTCGGTCGGCGATCCACACCGCCCCGAAGGCGGCGATGGCAAGCAGGGCCAGGAAGGCGAGAGCGCGCCACATGAGGTCGGGTACTCCTGTCAGCCGCGAGGACGGCGTCGCGTCGCGACGAGGATGTGGGCGGGGGCGATGGCCGCCCCCGCAGGATGGCGTGTCTCTGCGATCACCTCTGGGGGGCGATCACGGCTTGGCGGTCGGCGCGGTCGTCGGCAGGCCCTTGAACGCGTCGGAGAGCAGCGCCTGGGCCGCCTGGGCCGCCTGGGCCCGCGCCTTCAGCGTCGCGCCGAAATCGCCGGCCTGCGCCTTCAGATCCTGCGGCATCGCCTCGTAGGCCTGCGACGCCTCGATCAGCGCGCCGCGGTCGAGGGCCGCCTGCACCTTCGCCGTCGGATCGCTGGCGGCAGCCTCCTCGGCGGCCGGCGGCGCATCGACCTTGCGGACCTGCACGATCGAGTCCGCGATGCTGAGGAAGCGGCTCTTGAGGTCGCCGTTGGCGGCGACCTCCTTGGCGGCGGCGGCCTTGCGCGCGGCGGCGACCTTGTCGGCGATCGGGCGGAACGCGGCGGCGAGCTGGTCCGCGGTCGGCGCGCCCTTGTCGGCGAACGGCGCCAGGGCGTCGACGCGGCTCGCGTCGCCGGTCTCGAGCTTGCGCAGGGTCGCCAGCGGCTCGGCATACGGGACGCCGGCCTCCAGCGCGGCGGCGATCCGGTCGGCGGTGACGACCTTCAACGCGGCCTGGACGGTGCTGGCCTCGGCCCGAAGCGCCACCGCCTTGTCGAGGGTGGCGATCTTGTCGGCCTGATCCTGCAGGCGCCGGTCGAGGGCCTTGGTCGCCGACTCGGCCGTGCTCCTGCCGGCCTCGGCCGCCTCGCGGCTCGCCTGCGTCGCCGTCTGCACCGCCTCGGTCGCGGCCTTCACCCGCTCGTCGAGGGTCTTCTGCAGGGCATCGAGGCGCTGGCCGAGGGCTTGGTCGGCCTCGGCGTTCGCCTTGGTGCGCGCCTCGACCTCGCCCTGGAGCGTGGCGAGCTTCGGCGCGAGGTCGACGGCCGGGGCGCGCGCCGCCTTGTCGGGCGCCTTGTCCTCGAGCGCCTTCACGCGCCCGTCGAGGGCGGCGATCTGCTTGGGGTCGCCGCCGGCCTGGGCCACCCCGAGGCGGGAATCGCCAGCCTGGTCGCGGCCCGGCTCCTCCTGCAGGGCGGAGACGCGCTGGTCCAGGCTGTCGAGCCGGGCGGCGATGTCGGCCGGAAGAGCGGCCTGGGCGGCCGCCGCCGGGGTCGTGCCCTGGCCCTCGGCGGACGTGGCCGTCGCGCCGGACGCACGGTCCAGCGCCTGCCTGGCCGTGGCCTCCGCCGCCTTCACCGCGTCGGGCAGCGGCTTCAGCGTCGCCTCGTTGGCGGCGACGCGCTTGTCGAGGGCGGCGACCGCGTCGCGCGGGCTCAACGATGCCATGCGCTGGTCGAGGCCGGTGAGCTGGCCGGAGATTCGCTGGTCGAGGGCGTTGAGGCGGGCGTCGTCGCCGGCATTGCCGAGGATGCCGGCGCGCTCCACCGCGAAGAGCAGGCCGGCGCCGATCACGCCGCCGAGAAGGCCGGCGGTCGCCACCGAGCCGAAGCC
>NZ_VRVH01000042.1:0-25539 GCF_008040095.1 Methylobacterium sp. WL6
CACCGGCCTCGGCCGCGCCGGCCCGCGCGACCTCGCCGCGATCCGCGACGGGCTCGACGTGGCGCTGGCGCTCGGCGCGCGCCTGTCGGACGGACGCGACCTGCCGGAGGATCTGGCGCGGCTCTCCGGCATCCTCGCCCACGCCGACCGCGACCTGGTCGAGACGCTGCGCGCGAGCCTCGCCGACGAGCTGCCGCTCAACCGCCGCGACGGCGGATACGTCCGCGCCGGCTACCATCCCGACATCGACGAGGCCCGCCTGCTCGGGAGCGACTCGCGCAAGGTCGTGGCGGCCCTGCAGGCGCGCTACGCCGAGGAGACCGGGTGCCGCACGCTGCGGATCAAGCACAACGGCCTGCTCGGCTACTTCATCGAGGTGCCACAATCGGTCGGCGAAGCCTGCCTGAAGGGCCTGATGCGCGACTTCGTGCATCGCCAGACCATGGTCGACGCCATGCGCTTCACCAGCGTCGAGCTCGGCGCGCTGGAGCAGAAGATCTCCGGGGCCGCCGAGCGGGCGCTCGCCCTGGAAGGTGCCGTGTTCGACGACCTCGCCGCCCGCATCGTCGCGCAGGCCGAGGCGATCGGCGGCATCGCCGAGGCCCTGGCCGCCCTCGACGTGGCCGCGAGCCACGCCGAGCTTGCGGTGGAGCTCGACTGGCGCCGGCCGCAGGTCGACGCGTCGCTGAGCTTCGTCATCGCGGGCGGCCGCCATCCGGTGGTCGAAGCGGCCCTGCGCAAATCCGGCGCGGCCTTCATCGCCAACGATTGCGACCTCTCGGGCGAGGGGCGCGGCCGCATCCGGCTGATCACCGGCCCGAACATGGGCGGCAAGTCGACCTACCTGCGCCAGAACGCCCTGATCGCCGTGCTCGCGCAGATCGGCGCCTTCGTGCCGGCGCTCCAGGCCCGGATCGGCCGCGTCGACCGCCTGTTCTCCCGGGTCGGCGCCGCCGACGACCTCGCGCGAGGGCAATCGACCTTCATGGTCGAGATGGTCGAGACGGCCGCGATCCTGAACCAGGCGACCCGGCACTCGCTGGTGATCCTGGACGAGATCGGGCGCGGAACCGCGACCTATGACGGGCTCTCGATCGCCTGGGCCTGCCTCGAGCACCTGCACGAGACGAACGCCTGCCGCGCGCTGTTCGCCACCCATTTCCACGAGCTGACCGCCCTGGGCCAGCGGCTGGCGCGGCTCGACAACGCCACCCTGAAGGTCGCCGAGCACCGGGACGGCGTGGTCTTCCTGCACGAGGTGGTGCCGGGGGTGGCGGAGCGCAGCTACGGGCTCCAGGTGGCGCGGATCGCGGGCCTTCCGGGCAGCGTCGTCGCGCGGGCCGGCGCGATCCTGAAGGGGCTGGAGAAGGCCGAGCGCGAGCGCCCCAGCCGTCCGCGCATCGACGACCTGCCGTTGTTCGCGAGCCTCGCCCCGCCCCCTCTGCTGGAACCGGCGGTCGAGGCGGACGACGCGCTCGGCCTGCTGCTGGACGCGATCGACCCGGACGCGCTGACGCCGCGCGAGGCGATGGAGGCGCTCTACCGGCTCAAGCGCGAGCGCGAGGCGGCCGCCGGCTGAGCCCGGCTCAACCGGGCGCGCGGAAGAACCCGTCCGGGCAGGGCGGGGCCGGGACGCGCCCGGCGCGGCAGCCGGCCACGTAGTCGAGGGTGCTTGCCACGACCCGCTCGGAATAGGGCTTGGAGATCACGCCGAAGGCGCCCGCGAAGTCGTCGGGGATGCGCTTGGCGTTGGCGGTCATGAACACCACCGTCGTGCGCGGGTCGGCGCTGAGCGCGCGGGCGACGTCGACGCCGGTCGGCCCGTCGACGAGGTGGATGTCGACGAGCGCGATGTCGGGTGCGGTGGACTGCCCGAGCGCGATCGCCTCGGTCGAGCTGGCGGCGATGCCGACCGTGACGTAGCCGAGGTCGTCGAGCAGGAACTCGAGCTCGAGGGCGATCAGCGCCTCGTCCTCGACCACGAGGATGCGCAGGGCCGGGGCGCTCACGCGTCCTCCGCCAGGGGAATGTCGATCTCGACGACGGTGCCCGGCGCCCGATCGCGCCACGTGATCGTGCCGCGCAGCTGCCGCACCACCATCTCGACGAGGTTCCGGCCGAAGCCCGCCGGGTTCACCGGCCCCGCATCGAGGCCGACGCCGTCGTCCTCGATCGTGAGGTGCATGCCGGCGTCGGTGCGCTGCGCGGTGATGCCGATGCGGCCGCTCCGGTTCTCAGGAAAGGCGTGGCGGACGGCGTTGGTCGCCAGCTCGTGGATCATAAGGGCGAGCGGCGCGGCCATCGCGGCGGAGACGGCGATCGAATCGATCCGCGCCTCGACCCGGGTCCGCTCCGCATCGAGCCCGGCGTTGAGATCGGACAGGAAGTCGTCGGTGAAGTCCGACAGGTTGAACTTGGTGACGTCGCCGGCCGAGTAGAGCATGCGGTGGGCGGTCGAGAGCGCGCCGATGCGCTCGGCCATGCTCGAGAGCGCATCGCGCGCCTCGCCCTCGGGCGTGCGCCGGGCCTTCAGCAGCATCAGCGACGAGATCACCTGGAGGTTGTTCTTGACCCGGTGATCGACCTCGTGGAGCAGGGCGGTCTTCTGCTCGAGGGCCGCCTGCAGGTCGGCGGTGCGCTGCCCGACCTGGCGCTCCAGCTCGTCGTTGGTGCCGCGCATCGCCTGCTCGACGGTGCGCTTGTCGGTCATGTCGGCCTGCGCGGCGAAGAAGAACGTCACCCGTCCGTCGGCGTTTCGCACCGGGTTGACGGTCATGCTGTTCCAGAAGGCGGTACCGTCCTTGCGGTAGTTCAGGAGCTCGCACTCGATCGGCTCGGCCGCCTCGAGCGCGGCGCGCAGGCGCGCGACCTCCGACGCGTCCGTGCCGGCGCCCTGCAGCATCCGGCAATTGCGCCCGAGAAGCTCGTCGCGGTCGTAGCCGGTCAGCTTCAGGAAGGCCTCGTTCACCCAGACGATCGGGTTGTTGTCGTGCGTCGCCCCCGTGAGCAGCATCGGCGTCGGGCTCGAATCGAACGCCCGCGCGAATGTCGCCGGAGCGAGCGGATAATCCGCCTGATCGCTGGTCTCCATCATCCTGTAACCGATCGGTACGCGAGGAGCCTCGAGGCAGGGATGGCCGCCGCGCCGGGCCAGCGCGGCAGACCGTTGCGAGCGGAACGGCTACGCTCGCATCATCCGAACAGGTACGCAGGGGCAAGGTTCCCGCCCCGCCCCGCTTGTACCCAGGCAAATGTGCGATGTCGCGTTAAGCAGACATCGACCATGATCCGGCCGCCGCACCCCGCACGGATCGCCCCCGACGCGGGGGGGCGGCGCAAGGCTGCCACGATTCTCACGGATCAAGGCGGAAGGGCGTCAAGGAGTTCCACCGCATGGCCATGGACACCGCACCCGACAAGCCCGCACGACGGCTGCGGGCCCGCGACCTCGTCGAGGATCGGCGCATCGTCCTGATGCTGGCGCTCGGCTTCTCCTCGGGGCTGCCGCTGCTCCTGGTGCTCGGGACGTTCACCCTGCGGCTCGCCTTCTCGGACATCAACGTCAAGGCGATCGGCCTGTTCAGCTACGTGGCGCTACCGTACTCGCTGAAGTTCCTGTGGGCGCCGATGATCGACCGGATCGACGTTCCGGTGCTGAGCGCTCGTCTTGGGCGCCGCCGCGCCTGGATGGTGACGACGCAGGTCGCGGTGGCGCTCTGCCTGGTGCTGATGGCCTTCGCCGATCCGCAGACGAGCCTCGCGCTGCTCGGCCTCGGCGCCTTCCTCGTCGCCTTCTGCGCCGCGACCCAGGACGTGGTCGTCGACGGCTGGCGCATCGACGCCGCCGGCACCGACTTCCAGGGCATCCTCGCGGCGACTTCGAACCTCGGCTACCGCCTCGGCCTGATCACGGCGGGCGCCGGCGCGCTGTTCATCGCCTCCGACAAGGGCTGGACCTTCGCCTACCTGACGATGGCGGCCCTGATGCTCGTCGGCCTGATCGCGGCCCTGCTCGCGCCTGCCTTCGACACCCGGCGCCCCGAGCCGGCGGCCGCAGCCGCGCAGACGCCGAAGGCGGCCGGGACGCGGCTGTTGTCGATCCGCCAGGCCGTGCTGGAGCCCCTAGTCGAGTTGCACGGCCGGATGGGGCCGGCCCTGTGGGGCGTGCTGGTGCTGGTCGCGCTCTACCGCATGCCGGATTTCGTCTCCGGCGTGATGGCGAGCCCGCTGTACCGGACGCTGGGCTTCGACCTGAAGGAGATCGCCACCGTCACCAAGCTCTACGGCATCTGGGTCGGCATCGCGGGCGGGTTCGCGGGCGGCTGGGCGATGGCGCGATTCGGGATGTTCCCGACGCTGCTGGCCGGCGCCTTCCTCGCCGCCGCCTCGCACCTCTCCTTCGCCTGGCTGTCGACCGGCGGGCCGGAGGTCTGGCGGCTGACGGTGGCGATCTCGATCGAGAACTTCTGCGGCTCCTTCGCCGGCATCGCGCTGATCGCCTACATGTCGAGCCTGACCACCCCCGGCTACGCGGCGACGCAGTACGCCCTGTTCTCCTCGCTCTACGCGCTGCCGGGCAAGCTCGTCGCGGGCACCGCCGGCTACATCGTCGCCGCCTTCGGCTACCCGACCTTCTTCGTCCTGACCTCTGCGGTCGGCATCCCGGTGGTGCTGCTCTGCCTCGCCGTCGGCAGAACGCCGAGCCGCAGGCCCGTGCCGGCCTCGGGCGACGCGGGGATGGCCGCCGCGGGCGGGCACGGGAACCCTCCCGGGCCCGTCCCGCTTCCTACCGGTTCGCCGGGCGTGCCCCTGAGAACCCAGGCTTGAGGAGGAATGCATGAGCGATATCGCGCTGACCGGTGAGGTCCTTCCGGCCGCTACCGAGTCCATCGAGCGTCCCTTGAGCGAGGCGGACCTCGCGGCATTGCGCCGGTCCGTCCGCGCCCTGGAGCAGCCGGGCCTCGCCGCCCGGCTCTCGGCCGCCGCCGGCGCTCCCCTCGACATGATCGGCCGGTCCCTGCCGGCCCCGGTGACCGAGGTCGTCGGGCGCTCGACCGAGGCGGCGATGCGCGGGGCGCTGCGCGTCGCGCTCAAGACCCTGCCGAAGGTCGCGGTCGCGCCGGCCGCCGGCACCGAGATCGAGAGCGTCGCCGTCAAGCCGGAGGGACGCCTCGGCGCGCTGCTCGGCAGCCTGACCGGATCGAGCACCTTCAACCACAAGGCCATGGCCGCGCTGTCGGGGGCGTTCGGAGGCGCCTTCGGCCTCGCGACGCTGGCCGTCGAGCTGCCGGTCTCGACCACCCTGATGCTGCGCTCGATCGCCGAGATCGCGCGGGAGGAGGGCGAGGACCTCGACGACCCGGAGGGTGCGCTCGCCTGCGTCCAGGTCTTCGCGCTGGGCGGAAAGGGCGATGCGGCGGGCGCGGCCGAGGGCACCGGCCTGACCGAGAGCGGCTACTTCGCGGTGCGCGCAGCCCTCGCCAAGACGATGGCGGAGGCCGCCCGCTACGCCGGGAGCAAGACGCTGCTCGACCAGTCGGCGCCGGCGCTGATCCGCTTCACCGCGCAGATCGCGGCGCGCTTCGGCATCGTGGTCTCGCAGAAGGTCGCCGCGCAGGCGGTGCCGGTGCTGGGCGCGTTCGGCGGCGCGGCGGTCAACACCGCCTTCATGAGCCACTTCCAGTCGATGGCCCGCGCCCACTTCACCGTCCGGCGCCTGGAGCGCACCTACGGGCAGGCGACCGTGCGTGCGGCCTACGAGGTGGAGAAGGCCGCGCTCGGCGTCGCATGACGGGCTGAACCGGCCTATCGTCCCCAGAGGATCGCGGGACAGAACGGAGACCGGCCCTGCTCGGCAACGGAGAGATGATCGGCCGGCTCGCGCTGGCGGCCCTGCTCGGCAGCGTGATCGGGCTCGAGCGCGAGCGCCTGCTCTGGGCGGCCGGCCTGCGCACGCACATGCTGGTCTGCGTCGGCTCGTGCCTGATCATGCTGGTCTCGACCTACGGCTTCGCCGACGCGCTGGGCGCCCGGAACGTCGTCCTCGACCCGTCGCGCGTCGCGGCGCAGGTGGTCTCCGGGATCGGCTTCCTCGGCGCGGGCACGATCCTGCTGCGCAGCGAGGTCGTGAAGGGGCTGACCACCGCCGCGAGCCTGTGGGCGGTGGCGGCGATCGGGCTCGCCATCGGCGGCGGGCTCTACGTCCCGGCGGTGGCGACCACGACCTTCGTCGTCGCGATCCTCGCGGGCGTGAAGCCGCTGGAGGAGCGCTGGCGCGACCGGATGCAGACGCGGACCCTCCGCCTCGTCGCCAAGCGCGGGACACTGTCGATCGACACCCTGCACGCGGCGACCGGCGAACGGGCCTCGCGGGTGCGCCAGTTCGTGGCGCGCACCGCCGAGGACCCCGCCCTCGACGAGATCGAGGTAGCGTTCGTGCGCCTGTCGGCGACCAGCGTCGAGGCGATCGCCGAGACCCTGCGGGCGAACCCCGACGTCGTCAGCGTCGAGACGGCGCAGCGCTAGAGCACCCTCTTCACGCGAGCCGGGAGCCACCTCGCTCGAAAATGCTCATCTTGCGAAGTCGCATTTTCTTCACGCGAGCCGGGAGCCACCTCGCTCGAAAATGCTCGGGGCGCGCCGGACCCGAGGTCGCTCAGGCCTTCCTGAGCCCGAACCAGCCGGCGATGCCGGTCTTGGCCGCCGCGGGCTCGCCGTCCAGGAACATCCGGTAGGCCGGGTTCTCGGTCTCGTCGAAGCACGGGAAGCCGAGAGCTTCGACAGCCCGGTCGAAACGGCCTTTGGCGTCGGGGGGCACGGCGATGCCGGCGAGCACCCGGCCGTAATCGGCACCGTGGTTGCGGTAGTGGAACAGGGTGATGTTGAAGTCCTCGCCGAGCGCGTCGAGGAACTTCAGCAGCGCGCCCGGCCGCTCCGGGAACTGGAAGCGGTAGAGCCGCTCGTGGGCCAGGCCCGAGACGCGGCCGCCGACCATGTAGCGGACATGGACCTTGGCCATCTCGTTGTCGCTCATGTCGTGGACGTCGTAGCCCCCGGCGACGAGGCCCGCGACGAGGTCGCGCTTCTCGGGCCGGCCGCCGGGCAGGTTGATGCCGACGAAGATCCTGGCCTGCGTGCCCGGCGCGTAGCGGTAGTTGAACTCGGTGATCGCGCGCGGGCCCAGGGCCCTTATGAAGGCCCGGTAGGCGCCGGGCTTCTCCGGGATGGTGACGCCGAGCAGGACCTCCCGCTCCTCGCCGAGCTCGGCCCGCTCGGCGATGTGGCGCAGGCGGTCGAAGTTGAGGTTCGCCCCGGAGGAGATCGCGACGAGCGTGCCGGCGCCGCCCTCGCGCTCGGCGTAGAGCTTAGCGCCGGCGAGCGCGAGCGCGCCGGACGGCTCGGACACCGCGCGGGTGTCGTCGAAGATGTCCTTCACCGCCGCGCACATCGCGTCGGTGTCGACGGTGATGACCTCGTCGAGGTGCTGGCGGCACAGCCGGAACGTCTCGGCCCCGGCCTGGCGGACGGCGACGCCGTCGGCGAACAGCCCGACGCTCGGCAGCAGCACGAGCTCGCCGGCCTTCAGGGCCTCGGCCATGCAGGCGGCGTCGTCCGGCTCCACGCCGATCACCTTGGTCTCCGGCCGCAGGTACTTGACGTAGGTCGCGATTCCCGCCGCGAGCCCGCCGCCGCCGACGGGCACGAAGATCGCCTCGATCGGGCCGGTATGCTGCTGCAGGATCTCCATGCCGATCGTGCCCTGGCCGGCGATCACGTCGGGATCGTCGAAGGGGTGGAGGAAGGTGAGGTCCTGCTCGGCCTCCAGGCGCCGCGCCTCGCTCAGCGCCTCGTCGAAGGCGTCGCCGTGCAGGATCACCTCTGCGCCTCGGGCGCGACAGGCGTCGACCTTGATCGCGGGCGTCGTGCGCGGCATCACGATGACCGCCCGCACCTGCAGGCGCGCGGCCGCCAAGGCCACGCCCTGCGCGTGATTGCCGGCCGAGGCGCAGATCACGCCGCGGGCGAGCTGCTCGGGCGAGAGCCCCGACATCTTGTTGTAGGCGCCGCGCAGCTTGAACGAGAAGACCGGCTGCAGGTCCTCGCGCTTCAGAAGCACCGGCCGCCCGAGCCGGACGGTCAGGCGCGGCATCGGATCGAGCGGGCTCTCGATCGCCACGTCGTAGACCCGCGCGGTGAGGATCTTGCGGATGTAGTCGGGTGCCGGTTCGGCCGGAGGACTTGCGGGTTTCACGGTGTCGGACATGCGGCCGGCAATAGCCGCTTGCCGCGCAAGATGCGAGCGCGCCCCCGCTCGGCCCCGCATGCCTGCCCGGCCCCGGATGCCGGAGACCGCCGGACGTGCGGCAGGGACGATGGTCCGCACCGCCGCCCGGGCGGGACGTCGGAGCGCGAAGGGCGTCGTAACGATCCGGACGCCGGCACCGGCGTTCCGCGAGCGTCCGAGCGACGGCGTCACGGTGAAGGCCCGCTCGGAAGTCCGCACGGTCCCGGCTCCGGAGCGACGATGGCGGGAACGCCGCGGCGTCAGAGCCGGTCGATCAGCGCAGCGACCCAGACCAGGGCGGCGATCGCCTGCGCCGAGAACGTCCCGGCCGAGGCGAGGTCCTTCACCGTGCCGATCCGCGGGTGGCGGCCGGGGTGGAGGTGATCGCACAGCTTCTCGATCGCGGTGTTGAGGAACTCCGCGGCGAGCATCAGCAGGAGCGTCGCCATCAGCGCGACGCGGACCCAGAGGCTCGCGCCGAGCACGAGGGCCGCCGGCACGCCGACGACGAGCAGCGCCAGCTCGAGCCGCACGGCGCGCTCGGTGCGGGCGCCGTGGACGAGGCCGCGCCAGGAATTCAGGAAGGCGAGCCAGAGCGCGTGCATTCACGCCGCCTCGTCCATTCAAGCAGATTCCTGCGGCACCGCGCGGGCGATCCACTTGGCCAGCACCGGGCCGGTGATCAGGACCACGAACAGCCGGAGCGTCTGCACCGCGAGCACGAACGACACGTCGACCTTCGAGCCGACTGCGATGATCGCCACCGAGTCGAGGCCGCCGGGGCTGGTCGCGAGGAAGGCGGTGAGGAAGTCGATCGCGAGCAGGTGCGTCAGCCCGAGCGCCCAGCCGGCGCAGAGCAGGATCACGGCGAGCGTCGCGACGAGGATGCCGGGCAGCGCGTGCAGCGTCGCGCGCAGGGTCTCGCGGGTGAAGCGCAGGCCGACGTACCAGCCGATCGTCGCGTAGGCGAGCTCGAGGATCGGCAGCGGCAGGGTGATGCTGGCGACGCCGGTCGCGTGAAGCGCCGCGCCGAGCAGCATCGGCCCGATCAGCGCGCCGGCGGGCAGGCGGAGCCACAGCGCGATGCCGGCGCCGGCGGCCGCGACCGCGAGCGTGACCAGCACCGGCAGCACGGTCGCCGCCTCGGCGACCGCCGGCGGCGGGCCGGCCGCCACGGAATCGGTCAGCAGCCGCGCCACCAGCGAGGCCGAGAGCACCACGGCGGCGACGCGCACGTATTGCATGAAGGCGACGAGGCGGGGATCGGAGCCGTATTCCTCGGCCATCGCCACCATCGCCGCCGCCCCGCCCGGCGAGGAGCCCCAGGCGGCGGTCGTGCCGGGCAGCACCCGCAGGCGCGTGAGCACCAGCCCGACGAGGGCGCCGGCGAGCACCGTGACGCCGACCACGAGCAGGATCAGCGGGCCGTCCGCGATCAGGGTCTTGGTGATCTCCGCGGTGATGGCGTGGGCCACCATGCAGCCGATCATCGCCTGCGAGGCCTGGAAGGCCGGCCGCGGCATCCGGAGCGGCGCCCCCCGCACCCCGAACGCGATCGCCGCGATCATCGGCCCGAGCAGGAACGCGGCCGGGAACTGCCCGAGCTTCAGGCCGAAACCGAGCAGGCCCGAGGCGGCGATCAGCGCCGCCCAGAGGGCGATGGTCCGTGCGGGAAAAGGCAAGGCGACGCGCCAGGTTCGATCGATCGCATGGCGGTCCGCGATCCTGGCGCCGCGCTACACCCTGTCGCCCGGCCTGTCACGCGCACGGGCGCACAACCCAGCCCTGTGCGACCCGTTCGTCACCCGGCGGCGATCGTCGCCTCGCGGCAGGCGGCGGTGCCGGCCGGCGCCTGGGCGCGGAAGAAGGCGGCCAACGCGGCGAGGCCCGGCGCCCGCGGGTCGCTCGCCCGCCAGGCCAGCGCGATGGTCCGGCCCGGCCCGTCGGTGTCGAAGCCGCGGATCACGGTGAGCCCGCTCGGATCGGGGCCGGACGGGACGGCGAGGGCGGGAAGCAGGGTGTAGCCGGCCCCGGCCGCCACCATCGAGCGCAGGGTCTCCAGGCTGGTGGCATGGCGCCCGGCGGCGCTGCCCGCCCCGCAGGCGGCGATCGCCTGGTCGCGCAGGCAGTTGCCCTCGTCGAGGAGCAGCAGGTCCGGCCCGGCGATGTCGGCGGCGCGCAGGGCCCCGCCCTGCGCGAGCGCATGGTCGGCCGGGCAGGCGAGGCGGAACGGCTCGACGAAGAGCGGCGAGACGGTGAGCCCCGAGGCGGGCAGGGGCAGCGACACCAGGGCGGCGTCGACCCGCCCGTCGCGCAGGGAGGCGAGGATGTCGGCGGTGCGGCCCTCGCTGAGGGCCAGCGCCAGCATCGGGAATTCCTGGCGCATCGTCCGCAGCACCAGGGGGAAGAAGTACGGCCCGAGCGTCTGGATCGCCGCGAGCACGAGCCTACCGGTGAGCGGCGCGCCGCGGCCCTCGCTGGCCAGCGCGAGCAGGCGCTGCGCCTCGGCCAGCACCGCGCGGGCCTGGCGCACGATGATCTGGCCCGGCGCCGTCATCAGCACGCGCCGGTTGGAGCGCTCGAACAGCACGAGCCCGAGCGCGCCCTCGAGCTTGCGCACCTGGACGCTGAGCGTCGGCTGGCTGACGTTGCAGCGTTCGGCCGCCCGACCGAAATGCCCCTCGTCGGCGATGGCGACCACGTATTCGAGGTCGCGGAGCGACAGGCCGGCAAGGTTCATAGTTTTTGTCTATCATACCCTTTGCGACGATGCATTGGCTAATGGGTTCGGAGTGGCGCATAAGGAGAGCCCGGAACGATTCCAGGAAACGGCGTCCCCTCGTTCGCGGGAGCAGGCGCCGATCCTCGAGCCTCGTCACCACCACGGAGAGATTCTTCGCATGAGCGATCAACGCCCGATCCTGACGACCCGCCAGGGCCACCCGGTCCGCGACAACCAGAGCACGCGCACGGTGGGCGAGCGGGGTCCCGCGACGCTCGAGAACTACCAGTTCATCGAGAAGATCACGCATTTCGACCGCGAGCGCATCCCCGAGCGGGTCGTGCATGCCCGCGGCGCCGGCGCCCACGGCTACTTCGAGGCCTACGGCAAGATCGGCAACGAGCCGGCTTCCAAGTACACCCGCGCCCGCGTCCTCAACGAGACCGGCGTGAAGACGCCGATGTTCGTGCGCTTCTCCACCGTGGCCGGCGCCAAGGAGAGCCCGGAGACCGAGCGCGACCCCCGCGGCTTCGCGGTCAAGTTCAAGACCGTCGACGGCAACTGGGACCTGGTGGGCAACAACCTCAAGGTCTTCTTCATCCGCGACGCGATCAAGTTCCCCGACATGATCCACGCGTTCAAGCCGGACCCGGTGACGAACCGCCAGGAGGCGTGGCGCTTCTTCGACTTCGTGGCGCAGCACCCCGAAGCGATCCACATGGTGACGCACCTGAAGTCGCCGTGGGGCATCCCCGCCAACTATCGCGAGATGGAAGGCTCCGGCGTCAACACCTACAAGCTGGTCAACGACCAGGGCGAGGCGGTGCTCTGCAAGTTCCACTGGGAGCCCAAGCAGGGCATCCGCAACCTGACCTCGGCCCAGGCGGCCGAGATCCAGGGCAAGGACGTCGGTCACGCCACGCGTGACCTCTACGACAACATCAAGGCCGGCAACTTCCCCGAGTGGGAGTTCTGCGTGCAGATCATGCCGGACGGCCCGAACGACCACCTGTCGTTCGATCCCCTCGACGACACCAAGCTGTGGCCGGTCGAGGACTTCCCGCTGCTGCCCGTGGGCCGCATGGTGCTCGACCGCGTGCCGGACAACTTCTTCGCCGAGGTCGAGCAGTCGGCCTTCGGCACGGGCGTGCTCGTGGACGGCATCGACTTCTCGGACGACAAGATGCTCCAGGGCCGGACGCTGTCCTACTCGGACACGCAGCGCTACCGGGTCGGCGCCAACTACCTGCAGCTGCCGATCAACGCGCCGCAGCCGGGCGTGAAGGTCTACTCGAACCAGCGCGACGGGCAGATGACCTACGGCGTCGACGGGACCGGCCCGAACAAGCACATCAACTACGAGCCCTCGACGCTGGCCGAGGGCCTGCGCGAGGCGCCGAAGCCCGCGAAGGACTACCACCAGCCGGTGCAGGGCAACCTCGGCCGCTACCAGACCTCCCGCACCGAGGACGACTACACCCAGGCCGGCGTGCGCTACCGCTCGTTCCAGGATTGGGAGCGCGACGACCTGATCGCCAACCTCGTCGGCGACATGAAGCAGTGCCCCGAGGCGATCCAGCTGCGGATGGTCTGGCACTTCTCGCATGCCGACGCCGATTACGGCCGCCGGGTCGCGGATGGGGCCGGGATCGACCTCGCCAAGGCGCTGGCGCTGCCGCCGCTGCCGGGGCGCGCCGCGCCGGGCAAGCGCCTGACGCCCGAGACCTACACGGACGGCTCGCAGGCGCACCAGATCGCCGCCGAGTAGCCCGCTTCGCGCTTCGCGCGGACGACGACATCAGCCCCGCGCGGTCGAAGGACCGCGCGGGGTTCTTTCTTTGGCGCAAGCCCCGCCGCCGCGCGGCGCGGCGTTTCCTCCCGCCCGGAAACGGTCTAAACGGCCGCTCCCGCGCCCCGCGCGGGGACCGACCCTCGTTTGCGCTTACCTGCCGCGTACGCAGGAGTGAGCCCGGAGACACCGCGACGATGCCCATCCTGACATTCCCCGACGGCAACACCCGCGCCTACGACGAGGCCGTGACCGGACGGAGCGTGGTCGAAGGCATCGCGAAATCGCTGGCCAAGCGCACCGTCGCGATGGCGCTCGACGGCGTCGTCGCCGACCTGTCCGACACGATCGAGCGCGACGCCCGCATCGAGTTCCTCGACCGCACCGACCCGCGGGCGCTGGAGCTGATCCGCCACGACTGCGCCCACGTGCTGGCGGAGGCCGTTCAGGCGCTGTGGCCGGGCACGCAGGTGACGATCGGCCCGGTGATCGAGAACGGCTTCTACTACGACTTCGCGCGCGAAACCCCGTTCACGCCGGACGACTTCCCGGCGATCGAGGCGAAGATGCGCGAGATCATGGCCCGCGATGCGGCCTTCACCAAGGAGGTCTGGAAGCGCGACGACATCCGCAAGGTGTTCGCCGACCGGGGCGAGGCCTACAAAGTCGAGCTGGTCGACGCGATCCCGCCGGGCGAGGACCTGAAGGTCTACCGCCAGGGCGACTGGTTCGACCTGTGCCGCGGCCCGCACATGACCTCGACCGGCAAGGTCGGGCCGGCCTTCAAGCTGATGAAGGTCGCCGGCGCCTACTGGCGGGGCGATTCGAGCAACCCGATGCTGACCCGCATCTACGGCACCGCCTGGGCCACGAAGGAGGAGCTCGACGCCTATCTCCACCGCCTGGAGGAGGCCGAACGCCGCGACCACCGCCGGCTCGGCCGGGAGATGGACTTGTTCCACTTCCAGGAGGAGGGGCCGGGCGTCGTGTTCTGGCACGCCAAGGGCTGGACGATCTTCCAGGAGCTGATCGCCTACATGCGCCGCCGCCTGAAGGGCGACTACGCCGAGGTCAACGCGCCGCAGATCCTCGACAAGGCCCTGTGGGAGACCTCCGGCCACTGGGGCTGGTACCGCGAGAACATGTTCGCGGCTCAAAGCGCCGGCGACGAGGCCGAGGACAAGCGCTGGTTCGCCTTGAAGCCGATGAACTGCCCGGGCCACGTTCAGATCTTCAAGCACGGTCTGAAGAGCTACCGCGACCTGCCTCTGCGCATGGCGGAATTCGGCGTCGTGCATCGCTACGAGCCGTCGGGCGCGATGCATGGGCTGATGCGCGTGCGCGGCTTCACGCAGGACGACGCGCACATCTTCTGCACCGAAGACCAGCTCGCCGACGAGTGCCTCACGATCAACGACCTGATCCTCTCGACCTACGCCGATTTCGGCTTCGACCAGATCGTGGTGAAGCTCTCGACCCGGCCCGAGAAGCGGGTCGGCTCGGACGCCCTATGGGACCATGCCGAGGAGGTGATGACCCGCGTGCTGGCGCAGATCGAGGCGCAGTCGGGCGGCCGCATCCGCACCGAGGTGAACCCGGGCGAGGGCGCCTTCTACGGGCCGAAGTTCGAGTACGTGCTGCGCGACGCGATCGGGCGCGACTGGCAGTGCGGCACGACGCAGGTGGACTTCAACCTGCCGGAGCGGTTCGGTGCGTTCTACGTCGATGCCGAGAGCCAGAAGGTGCCGCCGGTGATGGTGCACCGGGCGATCTGCGGCTCGATGGAGCGGTTCACCGGCATCCTGATCGAGCACTTCGCCGGCCACTTCCCGCTCTGGCTCGCCCCCGTCCAGGTGGTGGTCGCGACCATCACCGGGGAGGCCGACGCCTATGCGGCGGAGGTCGTCCGGGCGCTGACGCGGGCCGGCCTCCGGGTCGAGGCGGACCTGCGCAACGAGAAGATCAACTACAAGGTCCGCGAGCACTCGCTGGCCAAGGTGCCGGTGATCCTGGCGCTCGGCCGGCGCGAGGCCGAGGAGCGCACGGTCTCGATCCGGCGGCTGGGCAGCCAGCAGACCCGGACCCTGCCGCTCGCGGAGGCGGTGGCGAGCTTCGTCGCCGAGGCGACCTCGCCCGACCTGCGCCGGGCCGAGGCCGTCGCCGAGAGCGTGCCGAGCACGGGCACGGTGCTCGACGGGCAGCATGGCGAGAGCCCGACGCCGTAAGGCGCCGGCGCCCGCTCACCCCGCCTTGGCCAGGACCTCGATGTCGCGGTCGAGCCCGCTCTCGACCTTGAACTCGCGGGTGTAGACCTGCCCGTCGTGGCGGGCGATCAGCACGTAGTCGCCCTCCGCCAGGGTGACCTGCGGGAACGCGCCGATCGCCTCGCGGATGGTGTCGCCGCCGGGCGTCAGCACCGAGAAGGCCGTGCCGGCGAAGGCCTCGGCGCCGGGGCTGGTGACGAGCTTCAGCGTCACCGTGGCCGCCCGGTGGTTGAGGGTGGCGTCGGTGACCTTGCCGTTCTCGACCTTCAGGTCGGCGCGCTGGATCGCGTTCGACTCCCCGTAGGTCGAGACCACGTGGTAGGTGCCCTCGGGCAGGCGCAGCAGCTCGCCGGCCTTGACGCCGCTGCGCACCAGCCGCCCCTCCGAGTTGGTGCCGATCGGCACGAAGACCGAGAAGGAGAGCTGCGCCGGAGCGATCCGGTTGTCGCCGATCGCGCCGGACAGCTTGAGCGCGCCGGCGGCCACCCGCAGGGTGTCGGTCGCGGGCTGGCCGGACATCGCGATCTTCTTCGTCGCGCTGGCGAAGCCGTAGGTCACGGAGGCGACGTAGGCGCCCGGCGCGAGCTTGAACGTCGGCGCCGGGTCGGTGGAGCGCGCGACGATCGCGGGCCGGACGCCGTCGGTGCGATCCTCGTAGATCCGCCAGACCAGGCCGGACCGCAGCGGCTGGCCGATCCCCGACAGCAGCGCGGAGAGCGACAGGGTCGCCTCGCCCTCGGGCTGGCTTGGGGGCAGGTCCGGCGTCGTGATCGAGGGCGAGGGAAGGCCGCCGCCGAGGCGGTTGCCGAAGGGGTCCGGCGACTGCGCCGCGGCTGCGAGCGGCGCGACCGCAGCCAGCAGCGCCAATCCGGGCCCGAGCCTTCGTCCGCGCATGTCGCAAGCCTTCTCCCCAAAGGCCGAACCGGCCGAACGTCACCGTCTCGCCCGTGTGATCCCGGACCGTGGCGAGCGCAAGGCCGCCGAGGGTCCTCGCGCTTCCCGCGCCAAGCTGCCCGACTTCCCAGCCGGTCCCACCCGTGCGAAATCCCGACGCGATCGCGGGACCGCCCCGCACCGGCCAGCCGAGACGCCCCGATGAACGCCACCCTCGACATGCTGCGCACCCGCCGCTCGGTGCCGCCCGTGCGGATGACGGACCCGGGACCGAGCCCGGAGCAGATCGACACGATCCTGACGCTGGCCTCGCGGGTGCCCGACCACGGCAAGCTCGCGCCGTGGCGCTTCATCGTGATCGCGGGCGCGGCGCGCGAGCGGATCGGGGCCGTGATCGCGAAGACTTACGCCGCCGACAACCCGGAGGCCGACGCCGCGCGGCTCGACCTCGAGGCCAAGCGCCTCGCGCACGCGCCGGTCGTCGTCGCGGTCGTGTCGCGGGCCGGGCCGCACGTGAAGATTCCGGAATGGGAGCAGGTCCTGTCGGCGGGCGCCGCCTGCATGAACCTCGTGGTGGCGGCCAACGCCCAGGGCTTCGCCACCGCCTGGCTGACCGAATGGTACGCCTACGATCGCCGCGTGCTCGAAGCCCTTGGCCTCGACCCGCGCGAGAAGCTCGCGGGCTTCATCCATATCGGTGCCCCCGAGGAGATCCCGTCGGACCGGCCGCGGCCGGACCTCGCCGAGATCGTCACGCGCCTGTAAGGCTCGCACCCATGCATTACGCCCCCGACGACCGCACCCTGCCGCACAACCCGCTGAAGGCGATCGTCGCGCCGCGGCCGATCGGGTGGATCAGTGCCATGAGCCGCGACGGGAAGCTCAACCTCGCGCCGTACTCGTTCTTCAACGCGGTCGGCGACGACATGGTCGCGTTCTCCTCCACCGGCCGCAAGGACGCGCTGACCTTCGCGGAGGAGGGCGGCGATTTCGTCTGCAACCTCGCCACCTACGATCTGCGCGAGCCGATGAACGCCTCCTCGGCCCCATTGCCGCGCGGCGAGAGCGAGTTCGATTTCGCGGGGCTGACCACGGCCCCGTCGCGCAAGGTGCGCGCGCCCCGGGTGGCGGAAGCCGCCGCCGCCCTCGAATGCCGGTGGCTGCAGACCGTGCCGCTGGTTCCGCTCGGAGGGGGCGAGGCCGCCAACTTCCTGGTGATCGGGCAGGTGGTCTCGATCTACATCGACGACCGCTTCCTGAAGGACGGCCTCGTCGACACGGCCGCGATGCAGCCGATCATGCGCGGCGGCTACTTCGACTACTTCAAGATCGGGCCGGACGCGAAGTTCGCCATGCAGCGCCCCAAGGGCGCCGGCGACTACACCGCGCGCTGACACGACGGGAAGCGGAACAGGCGCGCGCTCGGGCTCTGCAGCCCGGCGCCCTTCGACGGATCTCCGCCCGCGCAGGGTCGTGCGCGCAAGACCCGTGCGCGCTCGAAGAAAGCTTAGACCCTCATCGCCGGCACGCGCCCCTGCATCCCCGTGCGGTGGCGACGCGCCCTGAGGCGGAGCGCAGGCCCGAACCCCGGTCTTGTGCGCGCTTCGTTAACCTTCGCCGGGCGCGAATGCCGGCACCGAATCTCCCCCTGGGGTCCGCTTGGCCACGGAACCTTCGGAACGATCGCCGAGCTTCAGCGTTGAGCTTGTGAATTCGATGGATCATCGAGAAAGGATCATCATGCGCAAGTTCGCTCTCGTCACCGCCGCGATCATCTCGGCTGGTGTCCTCTCCGCCACCACGGCCGATGCGCGTCCCGGCTTCCGCGGCGGCTACGGCCACGGTTACGGCGGCGGCTACGGCCGGGGTTACGGCTACCGCGGCGGTCGCGGCATCGGCACGGGCGCCGCTGTTGGCCTCGGCATCGCCGGCCTCGCAGCCGGTGCGATCGCCGCCGGCGCAGCACGCGATGCCTACGGCTACAACCGCGGCTACGGTGCGTACGGCGGCTACGGCGCCCCGGCCTACGGCGGCTACTACGGCTCGCCCTACTAAGGGCTCGCCATCCAGCACGTGAATTTGGGGCGACCGGGCATTCCGGTCGCCCTTTTCGTTCGTACGGCTTCCCTCAGCGGGCGCGGTAGGGCGGGACGCCGGGATCGGGCAGCCAGACGGAGGCGGGCGGCGCACCGGTCTGCCAGAACACGTCGATCGGGATGCCGCCGCGCGGGTACCAGAAGCCGCCGATCCGCAGGTAGCGCGGCCCGAGCAGGTCGACGAGCGTCTTAGCGATGCCCACCGTGCAATCCTCGTGGAACGCGCCGTGGTTGCGGAATGCGCCGAGGTAGAGCTTGAGCGACTTCGACTCCACGAGCCAGCGATCCGGGACGTAGTCGATCACCAGGATCGCGAAGTCGGGCTGGCCGGTCACCGGGCAGAGCGAGGTGAATTCCGGGACGGTGAAGCGGGCAAGGTAGTCCGTATCCGGGTGCGGGTTCGGCACCCGGTCGAGGCGGGCCTCGTGCGGGCCGGCGGGGAGGGGCGTCGGCTGCCCCAGCTGCAAGGATTCATCGGTCATGGCCCTCCTTACCGCAGGCCTCGCCGCGGTGCATCCGACCCGCGTGCATGGTTCGGCCGCGCGTCGCTCGCGGCATCGCCGCTGGGGCTCGAAACCGGAACGGGCGGCGGCGGCTTTTGCATTCACTTTGCCGGTCGCATCGCGCGATCGCGCACCGCCTTGCCCGAGGCCGCGCCTTGACGGATAAGCCGCAGCGACGAGACCGAATCCGGGCCCGCCGCCGATCGCGTGCGCCCTTGGGGAGGAGCCTTCATGACCGCGATCACCAACATCGCCGCCCGCGAAATTCTGGACAGCCGCGGCAACCCCACCGTCGAGGTCGACGTGCTGCTGGAGGACGGTTCCTTCGGCCGCGCGGCCGTGCCGTCGGGCGCCTCCACCGGCGCGCATGAAGCGGTGGAGCTGCGCGACGGCGACAAGGGCCGCTACGCCGGCAAGGGCGTGCGCAACGCCGTGCACGCGGTCCAGACCGAAATCCTCGACGCGATCGGCGGCATGGACGCCGAGGACCAGGTCGCGGTCGACGAGGCGATGATCGAGCTCGACGGCACCCCCAACAAGGCCCGCCTCGGCGCCAACGCCATCCTCGGCGTGTCGCTCGCCGTGGCCAAGGCCGCCGCGGAAGCCTCCGGCCTGCCGCTTTACCGCTACGTCGGCGGCGTCCAGGGCCGGGTCCTGCCGGTGCCGATGATGAACATCATCAACGGCGGCGCGCATGCCGACAACCCGATCGACTTCCAGGAATTCATGATCATGCCGGTGGG
Organism: Methylobacterium sp. WL6; assembly: GCF_008040095.1. Taxonomy (NCBI): domain Bacteria; kingdom Pseudomonadati; phylum Pseudomonadota; class Alphaproteobacteria; order Hyphomicrobiales; family Methylobacteriaceae; genus Methylobacterium; species Methylobacterium sp. WL6. Next base: position 19,296 of record NZ_VRVH01000042.1, read on the forward strand.
GGCCACCTCCATCGCCGAGGCGGTGCGCATGGGCGCCGAGGTGTTCCACACCCTCAAGAGCGCGCTCAAGAAGGCCGGGCACAACACCAACGTCGGCGACGAGGGCGGCTTCGCCCCGAACCTGCCGACGGCGGAAGCCGGCCTCGACTTCGTCATGGAGTCGATCCAGGCGGCGGGCTTCAAGCCGGGCACCGACATGGTGCTCGCGCTCGACTGCGCGGTCACCGACTGGTTCAAGGACGGCGCCTACCACTACGAGGGCGAGGGCACCGTCCGCTCGATCGAGAGCCAAGTCGACTACCTGGCCAAGCTCGTCGACGCCTACCCGATCCTGTCGATCGAGGACGGCATGGCCGAGGACGACTGGGAGGGCTGGCGCCTGCTCAACCAGCGCATCGGCGACCGCTGCCAGCTCGTCGGCGACGACCTGTTCGTGACCAACGTCGAACGCCTCGCCCGCGGCATCGCGGAGGGCTCTGCGAACGCGATCCTGATCAAGGTCAACCAGATCGGCTCGCTCACCGAGACGCTGGCCGCCGTCGATATGGCTCACCGAGCCGGCTACACCGCGGTGATGTCGCACCGCTCCGGCGAGACCGAGGACGCGACCATCGCCGATCTCGCGGTCGCGACCAATTGCGGGCAGATCAAGACCGGCTCGCTCGCCCGCTCGGACAGACTGGCCAAGTACAACCAGCTGATCCGGATCGAGGAGGGCCTCGGCGCGCAGGGGCGCTACGCCGGGCGCGGCGCGCTGCGCCAATCCGCGCGCGCCTGAGGCGGAACCTCCGTACCCGCACCCGCGTCATCCCGGCCTGCAGCCCAGCGCAGGCCGGAGCCGACGATGACGAAGCCGGACGCGACGCCCACCGCCCAGCCCGACCTTGAACCTGCGGCCGACGCCGCGCCGCACGACCTGCCTCCGGCGCTGGCCGCCCTGTGGTGGGCGGCGAAGGGTCCGACGCATTGGGACCGCGCCCACGCGCTCGTCCAGGACGCGGCGGGTGCGGATGCCGCCTGGGTCCACGCCCATCTCCACCGTCTCGAGGGCGACCCGGCCAACGCGGCCTACTGGTACGCCCGCGCCTCACGCCCCGTCGCCACCGGCGATCTCGCCGCCGAGCGGGACGTCATCGCCGCCGCCCTCCGGTCGGTCGCCTGATCCTCCACGATCGCCGGATGGATCCGCCGCCGCGCCTTCGAGGCGCACGAGCAACGGGGCGGCGGCCTCTGCAGCCAGGCGCTCGACCGCGCGGTACTGCGCCACCACCTCCGCGCCGAAGGCGGACAGCCGCGCCCCGCCACCGCTCCGTCCGCCGATCTGCGCCTCGACCACCGGCTGCCGGAACCCGGCATTGATCGCCTCGACCAGCATCCAGGCCCGCCGGTAGGACATGCCGAGCGCCCGGCCCGCCGCCGAGATCGAACCGTGCGCGGCGATCATCTCCAGCAGTTGCACCTTACCGGGTCCGAGCCGGTTGCCCGGCCCGAGATCGATGCGGATGCTCAGCGTCGCCATCGGTTCCCCTCGTCCGGCATCCTAACCCGGACGGCGACGGCACGGCGAGCGGCATCGACCCCGCGATCGGCCCTGGCCATCGCTATACTTGCTGGGATATAGCGATGCGGCCGGCTCGACCCCTGCGAGGCGGCCGTTTCGGAGGTCGTCTTGATCGGTATTACGCGCGCCGTCTTCGTAGCCGCCCTGCTGCTCGGGACCGCCGCGCAGGCCGCCGAGACGGTCACGGTGTTCGGTGCCGCGAGCCTGAAGAACGCCCTGGACGACGCCGGCAAGGCCTTCACCGCGCAGACCGGGATCGCGGTCAAGGCGAGCTACGCCGCCTCCTCGGCGCTCGCCCGCCAGATCGAGGCGGGCGCGCCGGCCGACCTCTTCGCCTCAGCCGATCTCGAATGGATGGACTACCTCGACAAGAAGACGCTCATCCGGGCCGAGAGCCGGGTGAACCTGCTCAAAAACCGCCTCGTCGTCGTCGCACCGAAGGACGCCAAGGAGAGCGAGGTCCCGTTCACCGTAGAGGGCTTCGCCAAGGCGCTCGGCTTGGACGGGCGGCTCGCCACCGGCGAGGTCAGCTCGGTGCCGGTGGGCAAGTACGCCAAGGCGGCCTTCGAGACGCTCGGGCTGTGGGCGACGATCCAGCCGCGGCTGGCGCAGGCCGACAACGTGCGCGCGGCGCTCGCCCTGGTCTCGCGCGGCGAGGCGCCCCTCGGCGTGGTCTACGAGAGCGACGCGAAGTCCGATCCGGGCGTGAAGGTGGTCGGCGTGTTTCCGGCGGGCAGCCATCCGCCGGTGGTGTACCCGTTCGCCGTCACGTCCGAGGCTAAGGGCGACGGCGCGGCCCGTTTCCTCGCCTTCCTGAAGAGCGCGTCGGCCAAACCGTTCTTCGAAGCCCAAGGCTTCTCCGTGATCCCGGCCGGGCAGGGCGCCGAGATCCCGGCCGAGCCCGGCACCAAGTGACTTTTCTTTCATTCACAGAGGCTGTTCGATGAAGATCTCCGCACGCAACGTCATCAAGGGCAAGGTCGTCGCAATCGAGAAGGGCGCGACCACCGCGCACGTGAAGATCGAGATCGCCGCCGGCCAGATCGTCACCGCGGCGATCACCAACGAGGCGGTCGACAGCCTCAAGCTCACGGTCGGCGGCGAGGCCTACGCCGTGGTCAAGGCCTCCGACGTGATGGTCGCCGTCGACTGACCGGCTGCGATCATGGGGCCGGGGGCATCCGCCGGCCTCGTGGGCGACCGACCCCTTGGGCGATGCCCCCCCGAGGCTCGGGATCACGCCAGGATCGGCGTGCAGACCGAGCGCCCGTGCCCCGGCAGGGGCACCACCGCCACCTCCACCCCGTAGACGCGGCGCAGGCTCTCGGGCGTGATCGTCGCCTCAGGGTCTCCGAGCGCGACGAGGCGGCCGCCGTGCAGCAGCGCGACGCGGTCGGCGCAGAGGAAGGCGTGGCCGGGGTCGTGCGTCGAAAGCACCACGGCGATGCCGGTGGCCGAGAGACGACGGACCTGCTCGAGCACGCGGGTCTGGTTGCCGAAATCGAGGCTCGCGGTCGGCTCGTCCATCACCAGGATGCGCGGCTCGCCGGCGAGCGCCCTCGCGATCAGCACCATCTGCCGCTCGCCGCCGCTGATCTCGGTGTAGATGCGCTCGCCGAGATGCGCGATCCCGAGCCTCTCGAGCGCCGCGTCCGCCGCCTCGCGGTCCTTGCGGCCGGGGCTGGCGAAGGGCGCGAGCCGGGCCGCGCGCCCCATCAGCACCACCGCGCGCACGGTGAACGGGAAGAACGCCGCATGCGCCTGCGGCACGTAGGCGATCGCGCGCGCAATCCTGCGCCGCGACCAGCGCGACAGGTCCTCGCCGTCGAGCCGGACGCGGCCCGCGCGGGCCGGCAGCAGGCCGAGCAGGGTCTTGAACAGGGTGGTCTTGCCGCCGCCGTTCGGCCCGAGCAGGCACAGCACCTCGCCGGCCCCGAGCGAGAAGCTGACGCCGGCGCCGACCTCGCGCGCGCCGTATCCGAAGGCCAGCGCCTCGACGGACAGCATCAGGACCAGCCCCGCTTGCCCGCGGCCAGCAGCCACAGGAAGAACGGCGCGCCGGCGAGCGCCGTGAGGATGCCGAGCGGCACCTCGACCGGCGCCAGGGTGCGGGCGGCGAGGTCCACCGCCACGAGATAGCCGGCGCCCAGCAGCGCGGAGGCCGGCAGCAGGCGGCGGAAATCCGGGCCGACGAGGCCGCGCGCGACGTGCGGCACGACCAGGCCGATCCAGCCGATCACCCCCGTCACCGAGACCGCCGCCGCGGTGACGAGCGTCGCCGCCGCGACGAGGAGCGGGCGCAGCCAGCGAGTCTCGATGCCGAGCGCCCGCGCCTCCTCCTCGCCGAGGCTCATCAGGTTCATGCGCCAGCGCAGCAGGACGAGGGGCAGGAGCCCGAGCCCGATCGCCGGCAGGATCGCCAGGACGTCGCTGAGGGTGACGGAGGACAGGCTGCCGAGCAGCCAGTAGGTGATGGCGGGCAGCTGGTTGTAGGGGTCGGCCAGCACCTTGAGCAGCGAGATGCCTGAGCCGAGCACGGCGCCGACCGCGACGCCGGCCAGCACCAGCGTCAGCACCGGATCGTGCCGGCCGACCAGCGCGCCGACCGCGTAGACGATCGCCACGGCGCCGAGGCCCCCGGCGAAGGCCAGCCCCTGGATCGCGAGGACCGGCAGCGCGAGGGTGATGCCGAGCACCGCCCCGAGACCGGCGCCGGCCGAGACCCCGAGGATGTCGGGCGAGACCAGGGGATTGCGGAACAGGCCCTGGTAGGTCGCGCCGGCCGACGACAAAGCCGCGCCGACGACGAGCGCGGCGGCCACCCGCGGCAGGCGGACCTGAAGCACCACCACCTGCGCGGTCGCCTCGCCCGGCGCGGTCCCGAACAGCTTGGAGGCCAGGATCGCGAACACCTCGGCGACCGGCACCGGGAATTTCCCCGCGGCGAGGGCGACGAGGACGAGCGCGCCGAGGCCGCACAGCGCGAGGCAGGCTCGCACCGCCGCCGAGGCACGCCGTCCCGTGCCGGGGACGGCCTGCGCCGCCGCGGGCGCGTCGGTCGTCGCGGTGCCCTGGGTCATCGCCCGGCGTCGCGTCATCGGCGCGCCGGCACCGCATCGGCGAGCAGCGCGTCGACCGCCTCGGGGGCGAGGGCGACGTGGTAGAACCGCTGGTAGAAGTCGGCGACGATCGCCGGCAGGGGCTCGGGGAACTGCGCCGGGTAGAGCAGGTGCGCGAGCCAGCGCACGCCGATCAGGCGGTTCACGCCCGGCGGCGCGTCGAACCAGGCGAAGGGCAGCGTTGGCGTCCGGTAGACGCGCCCCTCGCGTACCGCCTTCACCCCCAGCCAGAGCGGATCGTCGGCGGGCCGGAAGGCGGGATCGAGGGCGACGATCACGTCTGGGTTCCAGCCCAGGACCTGCTCGGGCGAGACGTTGGCGAGGCCGTTGCCGCCGACGGCCATGTTCCGGGCGCCGACCACCTCGAGGATCTCGGTGTTGATCGAGCCGGAAAAACCCGTCTCCAGGCCGCGCGGGCCGCGGGCATAGTACACGCGCGGACGCTCCGCCTCCGGGATCTGCGCGACGCGGGCGGCGACCTCCGCCACGGTGCGGTCGGCATAGGCCGCGAGCCCGTCGGCAGCCTGATCCAGTCCGAGGACGGCGCCGAGCCGACGGTAGGTCTCGGCGGTCCTGGCGAAGGCGCCGTCGAGCAGGATGTAGGGGATGCCGGTCTGGGCCTGGACCCGGTCGGCGAGCGAGGCGTAGGTCGGCCCCGTCGAGCCGACGTCGACGATCAGGTCCGGCTTGAGGGCGAGCACCGCCTCGACGTTGGCCGTGCCGCCGCGCCCGGTCAGGCGGCCGCTGGCCGGAAGTCCCCAGGTCGCCGGGGCGAGGTAGGGCCGCTCCGCGGGGGAGGGTGACCGGACCCAGGCCGCCATCCGCTCGGGGGCGAGCGTGTAGAGCAGCACGGACGCGGGCGGGCCGGCGGCGACGACCCGGGCGGCCCGCTCCGGAACCTCGACCACGCGGCCGGCCGCATCGGTGAACGGGCGGGCCCGGGCCGGCCCCGCCGGGAGCGCCAAGAGCGCCAGAAGGGCGAAGCCGAGGGTCGTGCGGGCGAGGCGTCGCGGATGCGGCATGCTGCAGCTTCGATCGGAGGATGTCCGCTCAACCTAGGGGCAGCGCGCCGCGAGGGCCACCGGCGACGCTCGGATCCCGCCCGAACACCGCGGCGAGGACGGCCGCCGCCGCGGCGGTCTCGGCGAAGCCCCCCCGGAACCCGTCGCGGCAGGCCGCCTCCACCGTCGCGCGATCGGGCGACGGGCCGGGCATGTCGAAGGCCGGGACGCGCAAGGCGGCGGCGGCCAGCACCAGAAGCCCGCGCGCCTGCGCCAGCGGAGCAGGCTGCGGCGCCCGCGGCGAGGCCGAAACCCCGAGGTCGCGCGCCAGCGCATCGAACGCGCAGAACAGGCCGGCGAGGCGCGCGAACCTTTCCGAGCCGCCGCCGAAGCGGAGCAGGGCGCCGGGGCCGTCGAGGCCGGCGACGATCCGCGTCGCACCGTCCGGGATGCCGGTCTCGGCCTCGTGCACGGACAGGCGCACGCCGAGCCGGGCGACGTCGCCGGCATCGGCGACCCCCGGCAGGACGATGCCGTCGGGCCGCAGCGCCAGCGCCGCGGCG
>NZ_VRVH01000430.1:0-2917 GCF_008040095.1 Methylobacterium sp. WL6
GCGGGGGCGGGCAGGGGCGAAGCGCGGCCGTGGCGGCGATCGCCTCGCGGATCGCGTCGCGCCGGATCGGGTCGGCGTGCAGGTAGAGCGGAGCGAGCTCGCCGGCGGCGAGATCCGGGCGGGCGAGCAGGAGGCCAGCGAGATCCGGATCGGTCCGGCCGCGGCCGACGAGGTGCCGGACGTCGCCGCCGCGGAGCGTGATCCCGAGATTGCCGGCAAGCGCCCGGTCGATCGCCGGATCGCCGCGCTGCGCCAGCTCGGCGATCACCGCGCGGGGGAGGCCGGGTCGGCCGGCCATCGCCGAGCCGAGATCGGCGCCGTCGAGGAGCGCGGCATCGATCAGGGCGGGCGAAAGCGTCACCGCCGACCCCAGCACGATGTCGCGGACGCGTCCGCCGCGGGCGGCCAGCGTGGCGAGGACGGATTGCGGCGTGTCGGCGAAGGGCGCGAGCTTCTCCGCAACGATCGCCGCCGTCTCCTCATCGACGATCGGGATCAGACCGCCGGCGAGCGAGGCGAAGGATTCGAGCTCCGACTTGTCGCGGTTGGCCGCCTGCACGAACAGATCGGTCTGGACCCGCAGGATGACGGGCTTCAGGTCGAGATGCGCGATGCGCGACAGTTCGATCAGCCCGGACAGGTCGGGCGCGACCTCGACGGATGGGGGCATGGCACTTCGGATACGCAGGAACTGGATCGACCATCACGCTAGGGTCGTTTGCGTGAATCGACCTTTAAGCCGCTCGCCGAAGCGACGTGTCGTCCTGCGCCAAGATCGGATCGGCACGAGGCCGATCCGCCTCAGACCTTCGTGCCGCTCACCGTCACCCGGCCCTCGATCGGGTAGGCCGGATCGTTGTAGCCGGGCGTCGAGGGATGGCCGGTCACGACGAGGCCGTCGACCAGGGCCTCGTCCTCGGGCGTGAAGCGATAGTCGAGCCCGCCGAGGTAGTCGGTCCATTGTTCCATGGTCCGCGGGCCGGCGATCACCGCGGTCACGGCGCGGTTGTTCATCACCCAGGCGAAGGCGAACTGCCCGGCGGTGATGCCGCGCGCCTCGGCATGGTCCTTCAGGGTGCGGGCGATGCGCAGCGATTCCGGGCGCCATTCCGTCTGCATCATCCGCGCGTCCTGGCGGCCGGCGCGGGTGTCGGCCGGCGGCGGGGCGTCGGGATCGTACTTACCGGTCAGCACGCCGCGGGCGAGCGGCGAGTACGGCACCACGCCGAGGCCGAAATGCGCGCAGGCCGGCAGGTGCTCGGTCTCGGGCATGCGGTTGAGCGCGTTGTAGTACGGCTGGCTCACCACCGGCCGGTCGATGCCGTAGGCGTCGCACAGGCGGCAGATCTCGGCGATCCGCCAGGAACGGTGGTTCGAGACGCCGAAGTGCCGGATCTTGCCCTCGCGAACCAGGGTCTCAATCGCCCGCACGGTCTCGTCAAGCGGCGTCGCGTGGTCCTCCTTGTGGAGGTAGTAGATGTCGATGAAGTCGGTCCCGAGCCGGCGCAGGCTCTCCTCGGCGGCGCGAAGGACGTGGACGCGCGACAGGCCGCGATCGTTCGGCCCGTCGCCCATCGGATTGGCGACCTTGGTGGCCAGCACCCAGGCATGCCGATCCGTCGCGATCGCGCGGCCGGTGATCGCTTCCGAGGCGCCGGAATTGTAGACGTCGGCGGTGTCGATGAAGTTCACGCCCGCATCCCGGGCGCTCGCGACGATGCGCGCGGAATCGGCCTCGTCGGTGGCACCGCCGAACATCATCGTGCCGAGGCAGATCGGCGAGACCTTGAGGCCCGAGCGGCCGAGCGTGCGGTAATCCATCGGAGGCGGTCCTGCGTCGTGGGGTTGCGGGGGTATCTCGGCCGGGATCGCGGAGCGTCAACCGTCGTCGCAGGTTCGGAACCGGGAATGGCCCGTGCCCGTAACCGGAGGCACATCGCGGCGAATGGGTCGCATGCGCTCCCCGCGCCGTGCCGGCCGACCGGGCCGCCAACCGTCATCGACACCGCATGCGAAGAGCCGAGATGTCCCACGCCCTGCCGCTGCCCTGGCTCGACCGCGCCGGACGCCTGTCGCTCCTGAAGCTCGTCGCGTTCCTGCTCGCCGTCGCCCCGGCCGTCTACCTCGCCGGCGCCTACGCGACGAACGCGCTTGGGCCTAAGCCGATCACGGCGCTGATCCACGGCACCGGCGAGTGGACGATCCGCTTCCTGCTGGCCTCCCTCGCGGTCACGCCGCTGCGGCGGGTGGCGAACTGGCCGAAGCTGGTCAACGTCCGGCGCTTGCTCGGCGTGACCACGGCGGCCTACGCGCTGGCGCATCTCGCGCTGTATGTGGTCGACCAGAACTTCGACCTCGCCAAGGTCGTCTCCGAGATCGCCCTGCGGTTCTACCTCACGATCGGCTTCGTCGCGCTCGTCGGCCTCATCGCCCTCGGGGCGACCTCGACGGACGCCGCGATCCGGCGGATGGGCGCGAGCTGGTCGCGCCTGCACAAGGCGGCCTACGCGATCGGCATCCTCGGGCTGCTGCACTACTTCCTGCAATCGAAGATCGATGTCTCCGATCCGGTGTTCTGGACCGGGCTGTTCGTGCTGCTGATGGGCTGGCGCCTGATGCAACGGTTCAGGCTGCCGATGCGGCCGTGGTCGCTCGCGCTGCTCGCCGTTGCCGCCGCCCTCGCGACCGCGGGCATCGAGGCGGCCTGGTACGGGATCAAGAGCGGCATCCCGGCCGACCTCGTGCTCGGCGCCAACCTCGACTTTACCGACGTGATCCGCCCAGCCTGGTGGGTCCTCGCGGTCGCGAGGGCGGCGGCAACGGCGAGCAGCGCGAGCGACCACGGCCGCATCGGCAGCCTGAACCGTTGCATCAGGCGCCAGCCCATCAGCAGCACGAACAGCCCGGTCCAGAACAC
>NZ_VRVH01000431.1:0-2898 GCF_008040095.1 Methylobacterium sp. WL6
AGCCAGGCCTCGATTCGGTGCCGCAGCCGCGCGAGCCGACCCGGCCCCGCGGCACGGTCGGCACCAGGACCGGGGTCGCGACGCCCGGGTCCGTGACCGCGGCGACGGGGGCCGCGATCCGGAGCCGCGCGGCGTTCACGGTCGGGCGCGGCAGGGCGACGGCGTCGGCGGTGACGAGCTGCTCGGCCTCGGCGCGGCGGCGGGGCAGGATCGCCGCGGGCTTGCGCCACAGCAGCAGCGCGTCGGCGGCACCGGCCGCGTCGCCGGCGTTGATCCGTCTCAGGACGGTCGAGCCGGCGAAGGCCGCCGGGCCGATGTTGTAGCAGAGCGAGACGAGGGCATCGAAGGCGTGCGGCCCGACCGCCGCCGTCAGGCCGTCGCGGACCGCGGCGACGTAGGTCGCGACGTCGCGCGCGAAGATCGCGTCGCACTCGGCCGCGGTGATCGCGAGGCCGGGGACGACGCGGGGGCGCCCCGCCGCGGAGGTGTGGCCGACGCCGATGGTCCAGACGCCGACGGAATCGCGGTAGGCCGTCAGCCGCCGTCCCTCGCGCGCGATGAGGCACGCCTCGCCGATGGGGGTGAGATTCATGGGGATCTCCGGGGCGGGGAACGGCGGACGGTGCGGCGGGCGCCCGGCCTCAGCCCAGCTGCTGCGCGCCGAAGGACGCGTCGGCCGCGGCCACGTAGCCGTCGCCCCCCGTGAACCGCACCCAGACCTCGACGCCGTCGCCGGCCGCGAGCTTCAGGGTCGTGGCGAGCGACAGGGCGGTGACCCCGTCCACCAGCGCACCGGTCGCGGCGGCGCGGCCGCGACCGGCGGGGGCGCCGTTCCGGTAGAGCTGGACCTCGAAGGCCGTCGGCGCGCTCGCGTTGTTGCGCTTGTAGGTGAGCATGGCCGAGACCCGATAGAGGCCGGCCTCGGGGGCGGTGAAGCGGTTCGTCGCGGCCGCGAACGCGCCCTGGTCGTTGCTGTCGGCGATATTGAACTGCACCTTCGTCCAGGCGCCGGCCGGGACGTAGTTGTCGAAGCTCGTGGTCGCCGCCGCCTTGGCGAAATTGCTGATCCGCGCCCAGCCCGTGCCGGTGTACCACTTGAGCGCGGTCGCGGTGCTGTCGGCGTAGAGCTGCCCTTGCGCGAGCCCCGTCGTCGGGTCGGCGGCCAGCGGCGCGAGGCGCACCGCCCCGCTGGCCTCGACGGCGAACGCCTCGGCCGTGGCCGTGGTGCCGGCCGGCGTGGTGCGCAGGCTGATCCGCGTCGGCTGCGACGCGTCCGACCACGCCTCCGAGGCCAGGAAGGCGACCTGCACCCGCGGCGCCAACGCCGCGGGACACCTCGCCTTCCGGGCCGCGGCGGCGTCCCGTCGGCGCCGGAGACCCGCAGCACCGTCTGGGGCGGCGCGTCGGGAAGCGCGCCGGCATGGGTGCCGATCTCCACCGGCCCGGCGATCCGCCCGAGGGCGAGCCGGCCGGTCGCCGCCGAGACCGAGAGCGCGGTCGAGAAGCTCGCGCCGTCCGGGCTCACCTTCAGGGCCACGTCGTCGGCGCCGAAGGTGCCGAGCAGCGCCCGCGTCGAGAACCCGGTCTGGAACGCCAGGCCGGCATCGCGCGCCGCCGCCTGCTTGTTGACGGTGAGCCGCACGCTGCCCGAGCCCGGCGTTGCGTCGTCCCAGGAGAGCAGAGCGGCCTCGGACTTCACAGCCAGCCGGTTCACGGCGTCGGCCGCGGTGCCGATCCCGAGGCGGGCGAGGTTCTGGAGGCTCGCCAGGGTGGCGCGGAAGCTCGTCCAGGCGCTGCCGGTGAAGATGTAGAGGTCGCCCTCGTCGGCCACGAAGGCGAGCCAGCCCGGTCGGGGCGCGAGCCCGACCCAGACCCCGTCCCGGAAGCAGGCGACCTGGCCCGACAGCCCGGCCCAGGCCCCGGTGGGCGCGGCCGCGACGACAAGGTAGCGGTCGCCCTCGGCCGGGGCGGCCGGCGGCGCGGCGAGGTCCTTGTCGAGGCAGGCGAGCTGCACCAGCGCGTCGAGCTGCACCAGGGCCTCGTTGTGGGTGACGTGCTTCTGCGCCTGGTTGGCCGCGATCAGCGGCAGCGCGAGGTTCTGCGTGGTGTCCGGCATCGGCGGGCTCCGTCGAGGGATCGAGGTGTCAGCCCCGGCGCACGGCCACGCGCGCGCGGGTGGCCGGGCCCGGCCCGAACACCGCCCCGACCTGCGCGACGGCGATGTCGAGCACCGCCTGCGGGCCGCCGAAATCCGCGGCCTCGTCGGCGTAGAGCAGGCTCGGCCCGGCGGCGGCGAGGCTGCGCAGCCCGTGGCCGTCGGCGGCGAAGACGGTGACGGCGTAGGCCTCCACCGCCTCGTCGAGGGGAATGTCCGCGACGTCCCAGCTGTCGGCGTCGCGGCGCGCCCGGCGGATCCACGACAGGCGCACGCCGCCGGGCTCGCGCCGGGCGCGGAGGTGGACCGGGCTCGACGGCGCCAGCGCCGCGAGGCCGGCGGCGGCGAAGATCTCGACGAAGCACGGGTCGCCGGGATCGCGCGAGGCCGGGCCGATCCGGTAGCGGAACCGGCGCCCGGCCTCGTCGAGCCGGTCGACGAGGGGAATCACCGCGCCGTCGTCGAGGCGCACGATCAGGCTTCCGGCCGGGGCCGGGCGCGAGGCCGCCGCCTCGCTGCCGGCGAGCCCGCGCAGCAACCGGCCGAGACGGAACGTTTCGGGCCCGACGAGCACGGCCTCCTGCGCCGCGATCATCTCCACGCTGCCGTCCGGCGCGATCACCGCGAACAGGTTGCCGCCGGCCAGCATCGCCGGCAGGTCGAGGCTGCCGAGCGCGCCGGCGTTGCGCAGGGTCGCGTCGAGGCGCGTCGCGCGGTCGAGGCGCCAGAGCGGCCCCGGGGGC
>NZ_VRVH01000432.1:0-2892 GCF_008040095.1 Methylobacterium sp. WL6
CATCCGGGCCGCGCCCGGCCGCGGCCGCGCCGCTGGAGGCCGGTGCCAGCCCCTGCGGCGGAAACGCCTACTCCTCGGCCGAGGTGACGGAGGGTCGCGGACGGCGGCGCGGGCCGCTCACCGCCGTGCCGGACATGCTCTGCGCCGACATCGAGACCGGGCAGCCGCCGACGCGGATCGAGCTCTACGGCATCCCGGATCGCGACGGATCGGCTTACGGCCTTGGCGGAGCGCCCGGAAGCGCCCCATATGAGCGCTCGTTCCGGCGCCGGCCGTCGGCCGACTGACGATCTCGCCCTCCCGGGGCGGGGCCCGTCGCCACCCGGCGTCCCGCGCCGTGCGGCTCCCAGCGCCGAAGGGATTGCTCCGATCCTCCAGCACCGCCGCTCCCTTCCGCCCTCGGCCCGCGCGCGCGGGGTCACGGCGGTGCTGGGGCCGACCAACACCGGCAAGACGCACCTGGCGATCGAGCGCATGCTGGCCCATCCCACCGGGATGATCGGCCTGCCGCTGCGGCTGCTCGCCCGCGAGGTCTACCTGCGGGTCGTGGCCCGCGTCGGCGTCGACAAGGTCGCGCTGGTCACCGGCGAGGAGAAGATCAAGCCGGACCGGCCGCGCTACTGGATCTCCACCATCGAGGCGATGCCGCGCGACCTCGACGTCGCCTTCGTGGCGATCGACGAGATCCAGCTCTCCGCCGACATGGACCGCGGCCACGTCTTCACCGACCGCCTGCTGAACCAGCGCGGCCGCGAGGAGACCCTGCTGATCGGCTCCTCGACGATCCTGCCGCTGGTGCAGGCGCTGATCCCCAACGTCCACACCACCACGCGCCCGCGCCTGTCGACGCTGACCTATGCCGGCGAGAAGAAGCTCGGGCGGATGCCGCGGCGCACCGCGATCGTCGCGTTCTCGGCCGAGGAGGTCTACGCCATCGCCGAGCTGATCCGGCGCCAGCGCGGCGGCGCCGCCGTGGTGCTCGGCGCGCTCTCGCCGCGCACCCGCAACGCGCAGGTCGAGCTCTACCAGTCCGGCGACGTCGACTATCTCGTCGCCACCGACGCCGTCGGGATGGGCCTCAACCTCGACGTCGACCACGTCGCCTTCGCCGCCACCTGGAAGTACGACGGGACCCGCTTCCGCAAGCTGACGCCGGCCGAGCTCGGGCAGATCGCGGGCCGCGCCGGGCGCCACCTCTCGGACGGCACCTTCGGCTCGACCGGGCGCTGCCGCCCGTTCGAGCCCGAGATGATCGAGCGGCTGGAGAACCACGATTTCGACCCCTTGCGCATCCTGCAATGGCGCAACCCGGACCTCGACTACGGCTCCCTCGAGGCGCTGCAGGCGAGCCTCGACGTGCATCCGAGCGAGCCCGGCCTGACGCGGGCGCCGATGGGCGAGGACCAGCAGGCCCTCGAGATCCTGATGAAGGAGGACGACATCCGCGACCTGTCGCGGAGCCAGTCCGCGGTGCGCCGCCTGTGGGACGTCTGCGGCGTGCCGGACTACCGCAAGGTCCACCCGCAGGTGCATGCCGACCTCGTGGCCGAGCTCTACCGCTTCCTGATGAAGGGCATGGCCGGGCGGATCCCCGACACCTGGTTCGCCGAGCAGGTGGCGATGATCGACCGCACCGACGGCGACATCGAGACCCTGTCGCGCCGGATCGCCCACGGGCGCACCTGGACCTTCGTCGCCAACCGCCCCGATTGGCTTCGCGATCCGGAACATTGGCAGGGCGAGACGCGTCGGGTAGAGGACAGGCTGTCCGACGCCCTGCACGAACGCCTCGCGAGCCGCTTCGTCGATCGGCGCACCAGCGTCCTGATGCGGCGCCTGAGAGAGAACACGATGCTCGAAGCCCAGATTACCCCCGACGGTGACGTGACCGTCGAGGGTCAACATGTCGGCCACCTCCACGGCTTCCTGTTCGTGCCCGATGCCAGCGCCGAGGGCCACGAGGCCAAGACGCTCCGCAGCGCCGCCGAGAAGGGCCTCGCCGGCGAGATCGAGGCCCGCGCCGAGCGCTTCGCCGCAGCCGCCGACGCCTCGCTGGTGCTGAGCCACGACGGCGTGATCCGCTGGACCGGCGCGCCGGTGGCCAAGCTCGCCCCCGGCGACAAGATCTTCGCGCCCCAGATCCGCCTGCTTGCCGACGAGGCGCTCGCCGGCCCCGCCCGCGAGAAGGTGGTGGCGCGCCTCGACGCCTGGCTGAAGGCGCACGTGACGCGCCTGCTCGGCCCGCTGATCGAGATCGAGACCGCCGCCGACCTCACGGGCCTCGCCAAGGGCATCGGCTTCCAGGTCGTCGAGGCGCTCGGCGTGCTGGAGCGCGCCCGCGTGGCGCAGGAGATGCGCACGCTCGACCAGGACGGCCGCGGCGCGCTGCGCCGGCACGGCGTCCGCTTCGGCGCCTACCACCTGTTCCTGCCGGCCCTGCTCAAGCCGGCGCCGCGGACGCTGGCCGCCCAGCTCTGGGCCCTGCAGAACGGCGGCCTCGAGCAGCGCGGCCTCGACGAGATCGGGCATCTCGCCGGCTCCGGCCGCACCTCGATCAAGGTCGATCCGGAGATCGCCAAGGGGCTCTATCGCGCCGCCGGCTTCCGCGTCTGCGGCGGGCGCGCCGTCCGCGTGGACATCCTCGAGCGGCTCGCCGACCTGATCCGCCCCGCGGTCGCCTATCGCCCCGGCACCACGCCCGGCGCGCCGCCCCCCGGCACCGCGGACAAGGACGGGTTCGTCGCCACCGTCGGCATGACCTCGCTGGTCGGCTGCTCGGGCGAGGACTTCGCCTCGATCCTGACCTCGCTGGGCTACGCCGCCGAGACCCGGCCCGGCCCGGCGATCACGGTGCCGCTGCTCCCCGCCGCGTCGACGACGCCGGTCCAGCCC
>NZ_VRVH01000433.1:0-2870 GCF_008040095.1 Methylobacterium sp. WL6
ACCAGCTCAGCCAGGCGCTTCGCGACACCTACCAGTTCGTCGCCGGCGCGAGCCTGATCTGGTCGCCGGTGAAGGACCTCGATATCGGTGTGGAAGGCCTCTACACCCAGATCGGCGTCAAGAACGGCCGCGTGATCGACACCGACAAGGATCCGACCGCCTACTCGCGCATCGCCGCGATCAACGCCGGCGGCGCCGTTCGCACCGCGACCAGCGACGACGTCTTCCAGGCCAAGGTTCGCGTCCAGCGCGACTTCTGAGGCGACGCGCCGGATCGGGCGTCGGCTCCGCGCGGGTTTCGACGAGACCCGCACGGACGGGCATCTGCAGACCCGAGATCCATCCTTCGAGGCCCGGCGGCAACGCCGGGCCTTTTTTCATGCCCGGCCGGCCGCGGGTCATGGATGGAGACAGCCGGCGCGGTCTCTCAGCCGGCCCGTCCGCTGGCCATTGACGTTCCTGGAGGCTTCGGGATGAGATGACGGTGCCGGCGCAGCCCGAATCCGTCGAAGTCCCGGCGGATCCAGGCTCCTGCGGGCGGGCGCCCGGGCCTCGACGAGTTCCGGGCCAGGTCGGTCGCGACGACGTGACCGACCGGGACACGACCACCCCGTCGGCAAGAACGGGCCGGCCCGCGGAGAGGCCGGATCTTCGGAAGGACGCCCCGTGACGAGCCCCCTCTCTCCGCCCCTCGCGGATCGGCCCGTTCCGGGCTCGGACCCGACGCGCCGGTTCTGGCCGCTCGGCTGGTGGCGCCTGGTGGACACCCGGATCGGCATCATCCCGCTGCCGATCTACGCGATCGTCGCGGTGCTCCTGGCGATCCTGACCTCCGAGGGCGAGATCCGACCCGACGGGCCGACGATGATCGCCGTGCTGGTGCTCGGCGGCTTCACCTGCGCCGAGATCGGCAAGCGCCTTCCGATCCTGCGCAACATCGGTGCGGGGGCGATCTTCGCGACCTTCGTGCCCTCGGCCCTAGTCTACTACAAGTTGATCCCGCCGCAGGTCGAGAAGGCGATCGTCGACTTCACCAAGTTCACCAACTTCCTCTACATCTACATCGCGGCAATCATCGTCGGCTCCATCCTGGGGATGGACCGGGACGTGCTGATCAAGGGCTTCCTCAAGATCTTCGTGCCGCTTGCGGTGGGCTCGCTGGTGGCCGGCGCGGTCGGCACACTCGTCGGGACGATGCTGGGCCTCGGCGTCCGCCACACCTTCTTCTACATCGTGGTGCCGATCATGGCCGGCGGCGTCGGCGAGGGCGCGATCCCGCTCTCGATCGGCTACGCCCAGATCCTCGGCCAGCCGCAGGGCGACGTGTTCGCCCAGGTGCTGCCCCCGGTGATGCTCGGCAGCCTCACGGCGATCATCCTCGCCGGCACCCTGAACTTCATCGGCAAGCGCTATCCCCACCTGACCGGAGAGGGAAAGCTCCAGCCCGACCACGATGCGACGCCCCCCGGCGACGCCGCCGCGAAGGCCGAGGCGAATTCCGGGCAGGTCGACGTCTCGACCATCGCCGCCGCCGGGCTCACCGCGATCACGCTGTACCTCCTCGGCGTGATGGCCCACCACCTCACCGGCCTGCCCGCCCCCGTGGCGATGCTGTTCCTCGCGGTGCTGGCCAAGCTCTCGAGCGCGGTCTCGCCCCACCTCCAGGCCGGCGGCTTCGTGGTCTACAAGTTCGTGCAGACTGGCATGACCTATCCGCTGCTCTTCGCCATCGGCGTCGCGCTGACGCCCTGGGACAAGCTGATGGCGGCGTTCACGATCACCAACCTGATCACCATCGTCGCCACCGTCACCACGCTGATGGGCACCGGATTCGTCGTCGGGCGCCTGCTCGGGATGTACCCGATCGAGACCGCGATCGTGAACGCCTGCCATTCGGGGCAGGGCGGCACCGGCGACGTGGCGATCCTCACGGCCGCCAACCGCATGGCGCTGATGCCGTTCGCCCAGATCGCCACCCGGATCGGCGGCGCGCTCACCGTGACCGGCACCCTGGTCGCGCTGAGATGGCTGACCGGGATGCCGGCCTGACCCGGCCCGGCACCGCGGGACACCGCACGCCCGGGGCATTTCCCGCAGTCGTTACAACCCTGGGTTAAGTCAGCCTTCACCCTCTGCCGACACTCTGCTTCGGGACCGCCAAGGGCGGCCCGAATCGGAACGCTCCACGATGCTCGCGACAGCCCGAGATCCCTTCCCGCCCAGCCGCTCCGGCGCGATCCGCCCGCGCGGCGGCGAGGCCGTCCGGTCGTCCGGCCTCGTCGGCCGCGACGCACTGGTCTGGCGGATCCGGGTCCTGGTCGCCGAGGCGCGGGGGCCGATCTGCCTGTCGGGGCCGGCCGGCAGCGGCAGCACGGCGATCGCGGCCGCCGTGGCCGACAAGCTGGCGCGCCAGACGCGGGTGCTCGGCCTGCGCTGCCTGCCCGAGACCACCTTCGCGCGCCTGACGGAGATCCTCGCCGAAGGCCTTGATGGCGGAGATGTTTCCGGAACCGTATCCATCGTCCTGACCGATGTCGGCGCGGTCTCGGAGCCGGGCTTCCTGCGCGCCCTCGCGCATCTGGCGGCCGAGCTGCCGCAATTCGGCTGGCTGATCGCGGGCGCGCCGCAGGCCATGCCCGGGGCACGATCGGTCGCGGTCCCGCTGCTTGCCGAATCGGAGACCGCCGCCGCGGTGGACGCGGCGGTCGAGCGGCACGCGGCCGTGATCTCGAAGATCGGCCGAAGCACGGCGGCGACGCTCTGCCGTGGCCTGCCGGGCCTCGCCGACCGCCTCGTGGCCGAGGCCTGGACGGCCGTCGGCACCGCGGGCGACGACGGCATCGGCCTGCCGCACCTGCGCACGGCCGCCC
>NZ_VRVH01000434.1:0-2856 GCF_008040095.1 Methylobacterium sp. WL6
TTTTTTTACACCCCCACCACGCCACCCCCCCCCTGCGCATGTCTCGGGGGCCCGGAGATGTGTATACGACACCGGCCCCGCAACCGCCCGCGTGCCGCCCCGGCACGCGGGCGGTTGCGGGACCTCGCGCGCCGCCGGACGCTCGATAAGCGTTCCGGCGGCGGTGGATCATCCCGCCCGACCGACGAAAATCGTCAGTTGGAGGTCTTTTCCTTGACGCGCACCACGCCGGCGTTCTTGGCGTCCGTGTCCTTGGCGTAGACGATCTTGCCGTCCTGCACCTTCCCGAACACGACCATGTTGCGCGAGATCGCGTTGTGGTCGGCGGCGGTGAAGGGCTTGTCGTAGGTCGTCACCACGCCCTCGACCTTCTCCTTGAGGTTCTCGAGCGCCTCGCGGATCTTCGGCCCGTCGGTCGAGCCGGCCTGCTTGATCGCGGCGGCGATCAGGAACACCGAGTCGTAGCCCTGCGCGCCGGCGACCGGGGTCGGGATCTTGGTCACGCCGTAGGTCTTGTAGTAGTCCTCCAGGAAGGCCTTGCGCTTCGGCAGCGTCTTGTCCTCGATGAAGGTCTGCGGCATCACCACGCCGTTGCCGTTGGCGCCGGCGATGTCGATGAAGCTCTGCATCGAGGCCGGCCACGAGGTGATCATCGGCACCTTCCAGCCGAGCTTGGCCATGCCGTTGGCGATCTGCGCCAGCTCCGGCCCGATGCCGTAGGCCAGGATCACGTCGGCGCCGGCCTGCTGGGCCTTCAGCAGCTGGGCCGTCATGTCGACGTCCTTGATGTTGAACTTCTCGACCACCACCGGCTTCACGCCCTTGGTGCCGAGGTACTTCTCGATGTCCTCGCGGCCGAGCTGGCCGTAATTGGTCGAGTCGGCGAGGATGGCGATCTTCTTGTGGCCCTGCGCGACGGCCTCGTCGACCATCATGCCGGCCTGCAGCACGTCGTAGGCCGAGTTCCGGAAGACGTAGTTGCTGTCGTAGTCCGGCGCCTTGAACTGGTTGGTGATGACGGTGCCGGTGGCGACGTTGTTGAACACCGGGATCTCGGCTTCCTGGTAGAAGCGCTGCGCGGCCAATGCCACGCCGGTGTTGATGAAGCCCAGCGTCGCGACGACCTTCTCCTTGCTAATGAGCTCCTGCGCCACCTGGGCGCCGACCTCGTTCTTGGCCTCGTCGTCGCGCTCGACGAGCTGGATCTGACGCCCGAGCACGCCGCCGGCCTTGTTGATCTCGGCGGCCGCCAGCCGTGCGCCGTCGCGCATCGACACCCCCATGGCGGAGGAGCCGCCGGTATAGGGGCCGGTGACGCCGATCTTGATCGGGTCCGCGGCCTGGGACGGCAGGGCGCCGAGCGTGGCCAGTGCCGTCGCGCCGAGCAGGGCGCCGACGAACGCGCGCGTCGTCAGTGTCATGGCTGTTTCCTCCGTGTCCCGATCCGGGCGTTTTTTGTGTCGCGGTGCCTTGAGGCACCGTCGCGGGTTCTGCGGCCCGAAGTCTCGGACCCCTGCCCGGGCGCTGGAATATTGTCGAACGTGCACGCGAACGCAACGCAGGACGCGAGGTCCGGCCTACAAATCCAAAGGGTTGTGGGTTTTACGGCGCGAACCTCGGGCCGCCGCGGCGAGGGTCGGCCAGGCGGCGTCCGTCGCGGCCTCCGCGGGGACCATGCTCCGGACGATGCGCCCGGGCGTTCCGGAAGCACCGGGCCGGCCCGGAAATGCGCCGGCGCGGGCAAAGCCTGTTGACCGATCCGCGCTTTCCCCTTAACGGAAGCGCTCCCGAACGACGGACCCCTTCCGAGCGGTCGCCGGCTTCCAGCCGTGCCCGGATCGCGAGCGGTACCCGTCCCTTCGGTGGGGGATAGTTTAACGGTAGAACGGTGGACTCTGACTCCTCTGGTCCTGGTTCGAATCCAGGTCCCCCAGCCAATGAATTTTCAACGACTTAGCTTCAGCGACGAGCGCTTACGGCGGCAGGTTTGACTTTTCTTCGGAACGGTCTTCCCCGTGCAGATCGCCGATCACGCGTGCGTTCGACCGTTTCATGTCGGTGGTACGTCGGCGTCGCGTAGGCCGTGCGTTGGCCCAAGATATCGGCGATCTCCCGATCCGTATTTCCGAGCTCGCGCAGGTCGGTCGCGACGCTGTGGCGAAGATCACCTCGCCGTTCAGGCGTTCGTCGCGGAGCTTCGCGTTGAAGCTTTCGCAATAGCCGTTTTCCCAGGGACCGCCCGACTTGATGCAGGCTGCCCGCGAGCCGACCGCTGCGATCCAGTCCTGGACCGTTTGTCGATCAATTCCAGCCCGTTGCCCGGGCGGATTTGATGGGGTGCCCAATCTAAACCGAACAAGTCCGAGAGCGCGTCGATCGCGTCTACCGCCTGGAGCTTGCGAGTGATCCGGTTGAGCGAGCGCTTGCGGGTGAGCGCGCTGCACGATCCTTGGGGCCGCCACCACGTTCAGCGTTCGCTGCTTGCGACCCCTGTGCGTACGATGCTCGACGAAGTCGTAGGACCGGATATGTGTTGTTCTGGCATGTGGTGGAGCGGATCGAGTTTTCGAAACTGCTCCTTCGGTGCCTTCGAGATCCGCTTACCTCTTCGACAGGAGCGCACGCCAAATCAGTAACTGCCTTGGATCAGGCAACTCGGGCACAGGGCACGTTCCGCCATCGTCGTCGAAACGCGGGTTGATCGGCCCCCGCGAGGTGGTCCAAGGGTGAAGTTAGTGCACGGTGGGCCGCTCCGCCACGAGTAGCTTGGCCGGCGGAGCTGGTCGGGCGAGCGCAGCCGGCCAAGCGGAGAAGGCTGGCACGAACACCTCCGGTGCCGGCGGCTGGTATTTCAGC
>NZ_VRVH01000435.1:0-2793 GCF_008040095.1 Methylobacterium sp. WL6
GCGCCGCGCCTGCCCGCTGCACCCGAACCTCACCGCAGCGCTCGGCGGCCTCGCGGCGGCGGCGGCCGCGGCGACCCTCCTCGTGCCGTTCCACCCGCACGACGCCACCGCGACCGACCTCCTGATCCACGCGGTCACCGTGCTCGGCGTGATCGGGCTGAACGGGATTTTTGGCGGCCGGCTGCTCGGCGGCGGCCCGGACTCATCCCGGCGCGACCGTGGCGGTTGACCTTGCCACGCCGGCAAGCTCCACGGTGCGGCGCATCCCCGTGAGGAGACCCGACCCCATGCGCAACACCGTCCGGCCCGCCCTGATCGCCGTCGCCGTCCTCCTCGCTGGCAGGGTGCTGGCACAGGGCATGGACCACGAGCACATGGACCACGCCGGCCGTCATCCCGCGCCGGCCGCGGGCGAGGCGCCCTCCACCCGGGCGTTCCGCGCCGTCGACGCGCGGATGCACGCCGACATGGCGATCCGCTACAGCGGCGACGTCGACGCCGACTTCGTGCGCGGCATGATCCCCCACCACGAGGGCGCCGTCGGCATGGCGCGGGTCGCGCTGCAATACTCGAAGGACCCGGAGGTGCGGGCGCTCGCCGAGGAGATCGTCAAGGCGCAGGAGCGCGAGATCGCCCAGATGCGGGCGATCCTGGCGCGGACGGGCGGGAAGTAGGAGCCGCAGCCTCGGATGCCCCCGCGCCCGGCGCTCGAAGCGACGTCCCTCCCTCCGTCATGGCACCCTTGCGCCCGCGATTCGGAGCCATCGCCTTCCGAGCCTCGATCCCGATCGGGGCTGCAGCGGCCTTGACGTCTGCGCATCTTTTTATCTTATAGGCAATCTGCGCACAGGAAGAGCTCCTTGTCGGCCTGCAAGGTTCGGATCGTCGTCGATCATGCCAACAGCGACGACCCGATCTTCACGGTCGAGGTGCGGCCCCCCTGGGGTTCGCTCGCTGTGATGGCCGAGGTGACGCTCTCGGGGCGATCCCTCGAGCTGAACGGCATGCACGTCGGCGGCGACCCGATGACGAAGTGGGGCGCGTCCGTGCTCCGCGACATCGCGCAGGGGGTCATGGAGGAATTGGATGTCGACGCGATCCACATTGTTGGCGGCGTTCGGACCACGGGTGCAAATCCGGGACGGGACCCTCGTCCCCGACGGCTCCGTAGAGCGCCTCAGCCTCAAGCGGCTGCCGGACGCGCACCTCGACACGGTGGCGGCGGCCCGCGCCCTGGTCCGTAGGCATCTTCCGGTGAAGGCGGCTCACGCGGTCATGACGGACGTGTTCGACACCGGTGAGGCCTATGTCGAGGTGCCGAAGGTCGAGAGCCTGAGCCGGCTGACGTCGGAACTGACGGCGCTGGGCATCGCCGTCCGCAAGCATGCACCCGACCCGATCTCCGTCCGAAGCGTGCGCGAGGCCCTGCATCTCTCGCAAGCCCAGTTCGCGCTCCGGTTCGGGCTGGAGGAAGCGACCGTCAAGAACTGGGAACAGGGCAAGTCCAGGCCGAACGCCACGGCCATGACGTTGATCTGGACGATCCATCGCCACCCCGAAGCGGTCGTCGATGCCCTCGCCACCTGCGGAGCCGCGACCGAAGCGGATGCGGCGTCCGCCCTTCGCGCCGGGGAAGGCCACGCCCCGGTGGACCCGCTTCGACGCCCTGTCCAGAAGCCCGAATCGTGCTAGGCTCACGCACGATGCGACAGGCCCGGCACCTTCTGCGACGGCTCGCTGCGATCCTTCGGGTCGCGGCGCTCCTCGTCATGGTCCCAGCCTTCGCCCAGGCGCATGCCGGGCATGCCCACCACCCCGGCGCCGGGCATGCGCGCGTCGGGCACGCCTTGAAGGCCGCCCTGAACGTCGCCGCGATGCAGGCGGGCGCCGTGATCGCCGCGCCGGAGGCCGCCGCCGACCGGGCGGATTGCCTCGCCTGCCCGGGCTGCTGCTGCGCCCACGTCTTCGTCGCGGCCTCGGACGGGGACGGCGTCCGCGCCGACCGCCCGAGCGGCGACCGCGTCGCGATGGGGCCGGATTCTGTGCGCCCGAGCGCCGTATCCGAGGCCCTTCCCGAGCCCCCCAGACCCTTCGCCTGAGGCTGCGCGCGCCGCCCCGGCGCGCGCCACGCGGCTCGTCCCGACGAGTCGCGCCCGTCCCGATGCGAAGGTTGCTCTCCCATGACGATCCGGCTCCCGGCTGCCCTCGCGGCGGCCGCGCTCACCCTCGGCCTGTGGGCCGTCGCGGCGCGCGCCCACGAAGGCCACGACCATTCCGACGGGCCGAAGGGGGCGCCCGCCGTCGAGGCCCCGCGCGGCGCGTCGAGCACCGACGCGCTCGAGCTCGTCGCGGTGGCGCGCGACGGCAGGCTGACGCTGTTCCTCGACCGTGCCGACACCAACGAGCCCGTGGCCGACGCGACGATCGAGGCGGAGACGCCGGCGGGCAAGGCCGCCGCGGTCGCGGGCCCCGACGGGAGCTACCGCCTCGACGCCCCCTGGAGCGCGGTGCCCGGCGACTACGACGTGCTGTTCACGGTGACCGTCGGCGGCAAGACCGACCTGTTCCCGGTCGACCTCGACGTGCCGGTGCCGCCGGCCCCGACGCCCGAGCCCGCGCCGTGGCATGCCGGCCTCGCCGTCGCCCACGATTTCGGCGCGCACCTGCGCAGCGCCGACCCGATGCCGTTCCTCGTCGGCGGCGCCGGCTTCGTGCTCGGCATCCTCGCGACGGTGCTGATGCGCGGGCGCCGGAGCGGCGCGGCACTCGCCCTCGTCGTGCTCGCGGCCGGGC
>NZ_VRVH01000436.1:0-2792 GCF_008040095.1 Methylobacterium sp. WL6
CAGATGCCGCCACGCGCATCCTGTCCGCAGGACGTACAGGATGCCGTCGAAGACCGCGCGCAGGGGCCGGCGCCATGGGCGGCCTGTGCTGGACGGCGCAGGCAGAAGCGGCGCAAGCACCGCCCACTCGGCATCGCTGAGATTGGTTGCGTAGGGCAGGCTCTCGCGCGCAAGCTCGGCGCGGGCGGCGGGCGTCCACATCGGGGTTCCTGGGTGAGCGTCAGACACTCTCCCAACGCCTGCGATGCTCGCCGCTCACCCAATAGCTAAGCTGTTCTGCCCATTATGAAACGGGGTCTCACAAGAGGATTGGAATGAGGTCTCCGACACGCCGTCCGAGACGGATGCGGAACTTGCGGAGATGCGTCCTGCGCACGAGGTCCCTGAGGTCTACAATCTGCTGCCGAAGCGCGGGCGGCCGAAGCTCGCCGATGCCAAGGTCAATCTGACACTGCGGATCGATCCGACGCTGTTGGCTGCCTACAGGGCAACCGGGGGCGGTTGGCAGGTTCGGATGCACGACGCCTTGGCTGCGGGCATTGCTGCGCCTTCGGACGAGAACGAGGCGGCCAGGATGATCAGCGAGGCCGAACGGACGTTGAAGATGCGCAGGACAGGCAAGGTCGCCCCCGGTGGGTCGGCGCTTGCGGCATCGATTCTTTCAGGGAAAGGCACGCCATCTGGCAAAAAATCAGGCTCTAGGCTGCTAGCCATGAAGCGGCCGAAGTCAGCCTAGTCGCCCTCGCCTTCCTCGTTGTGCCGGCAACTGCTTCCGAGAGGCTTCCTACGTTCCCAAAGCAAACGGACTACGCGTCGGTCCGGGCGAGCCTTATGGCACTCGGCTGGGAACCTGCCCCGTCGCAGGTCAAGTCCTGCGCGTCGGGGTTCGAGGAACGATGCGTGGCGTGCTCGGAAGCTGAGATCTGCCGCGGCACGGGTGTTGCGGCGTGTGACATGCTTTGGCGCAAAAGCGGATGACTTATCGAGGTTCGCACCTTCGGCGAGGATGATCCGCCGAAGGTCTCTATGGTGCGTTGCCGGGCCGGTTGTTAGCGGGCAGCCGCCTGCACGTTGCGAACCATCAGATCGTCACTCCAGTTCGCGGCACGCTCAAAGTGCTCTGCGGCCTTGTGCAGGTCTGTGACGCCATTGATCGTCATGTTGGTCGGCGAGTTCACGTTCATGCTCGACTGATTGTTCGTGGTCGAGCTTGTGCCCATCGGGTGGCTCGCCAGCGCAGCGTTCACATCGAAGCTGCTGGGGTGGAAGCGTTTTCCGCCAAATGAACCGCTGGCGATGCTTGGAGCCACAAACCCGGCCAGCCGCGAGGCGTGCTGATCTGGGAGTTCGGAGAATGATCCCCGTCGCCAGCCAGTTTGGCTCTTGGGCGCCCGGCCTCGATACTGCCGAGTACCGCGCTCGTCTCCGGTGCCTGCGCGCGATCGTCCGCCTTTCGAAAGGACTACAGGGTAATGCGCTTGCCGGTCTCCTGCGTGAGGGCCGAGCGCGACCCCGTCGCTCTGGTGCTGGCGCTTGCCGCGCTGGACGGGCTCGGAACCACCGATCGCCGGCACGTCTAGCGAGCTACGTCGCTCTTCACTGCCCGAACTGAGGAACCGTCGATGCCATCCCCGAAGCACAAGCCGCTCCCGCGGGTCTCAGCGCGGACAGCGATGGCCGACCCGAGCATGGGATGGACTGCGCATCAATGGGGGGCTGCTATAGCCGCCGCAGTTCACGCTGAGGTGCGACAGAGCCGGCCCGTAGCACTTTCCAAGATTGATCCGGCACTGCGTCGAGCAGTCGGTCAAGCAATCCAACGCGAGGTGACCAGTGCGATCGAGCGGGTAGCGGTGGAGGTCAAAATCTCCGCCGTGAAAGAGGTCATATCGCTCATCGCCGAGGGACGGTCCGATCAAGAGATTACCCGACGGCTCGGTATCTCGCTCACGACGATCCGTGACGGCCGAGAGGCACAGCCGTGACCTCGCGCGAGATCGCCGCCTACCAACCGAGCCCGAGCGCTTGTGTGTCCTGGCTCGCCTGGACTGTTCGCAAGTGCTCGATCGCCACCTCCAGCGCCCCGAGGGCGGCTGCACGTGTTTGGGTTGTCGTTATACCCCTGGTGCCAATGGACTTTGCGTAGGCGGCTGGCGCTACTACCGCTTGGGCGATAGCCAAATCCAGCGCCGGTAGAACGACGCTCCGCTTCAGGCTCCTAACCGTGGCGGAAGCCGCCGCAGCCACCTCGTCGCGCATTCTAAGCGTGCCGGTTTCTACGGCAGCCAACCAAGAGACGTCCAGTATGGGTATGCACCCGAGAGAAACCCGCCTGCGATCTAGCGCAGTCTAAGGAGACGATCACGAAGACCGTCCTCCACTACCTCCACGGACGCAAAGGGGCCTGGTTCACATGAGGTGCTATGCCGCCCGCCTCTCGACGCACGCGCTCTCGGCGATTGCGAACGCCGGTAGCTCTCCGCCCAGGCGAGCGGCACGAGCGTTCCCAGGATGCCGAGCGCAAGAGGTCTGATCGGGGCACCGGGGGCGCTCGGGAAGACCAGCGGGCGCTGATGCCGCAGCCCGCACAGCTCGAACAGCTGAGCGACCGCGCAGTGGGTCGCCACAACTATGCTGGCCGCCGGTCCCGCGGAGGCGGGCTACCTGTTTGATCCCGCGGTGTGGTGGTACGGTTGACCACCATGCTGCGAGGGATGCGCTATGGGCCAGGTTCTTCATGGAAGCGCCACCACGACGGAGGCAGTCCGTCGCGCGATCCAGCTACGTGAAGA
>NZ_VRVH01000437.1:0-2775 GCF_008040095.1 Methylobacterium sp. WL6
CCGCCGACCCAGGCGCCGCTCGCGCTCTATTCCGGCGTGGTGACTGTCGCGCCCGACGGCAGCGCCAGCGTCACCTTCCCGGTGCCGGCCTTCAACGGCACCGCGCGGGTGATGGTCACCGCCTGGAGCGGCAGCCGCGTCGGCCAGGCCTCGGCCGACGTGATCGTGCGCGATCCCGTGGTCGTCACCGGCACGCTGCCGCGCTTCCTCAATGCCGGCGACCGCTCCCGCGTCTTCCTGGCGCTCGACAACGTCGAGGGGCAGGGCGGCGACTACACCCTCGACCTCGACCTGTCGGGGCCGGTGCTGGTCGGGGCGCAGGCGGTGCGCACGACGATGCGGCTGGAGGCGGGCGCCAAGGGGCAGCTCGTGGTGCCGATCACCGCGGCCGGGCCCGGCACCGCGAGCCTCGACCTGACGCTCTCCGGCCCGGGCCTCGCCGCGGGCGTCGGCCAGCGCTTCACGCTTCCCGTCTCGCCCGGCACCGGCGCGCTGGTGCGGCGCGAGGTGCGCACGCTGGCGCCCGGCGCGAGCCTGCAGCTCTCCGGGGACCTGCTCGCCGACATCCTGCCCGGCACCGGCACCGTCTCGGTGGCGGCCGGTGCGCTGCCGGGCATCGACGTGCCGGCGCTGCTGCTGGCGCTGGATCGCTACCCCTACGGCTGCTCCGAGCAGGTGGTGAGCCGGGCGATGCCGCTGCTCTACGTCAACGCGCTCGCGGCCAAGGACAGGCTGGCCATCGACGACACCGTCGACGCCCGCATCCGCGAGGCGATCGAGCGGGTGCTGTCGCGCCAGGATGCGAGCGGCGATTTCGGGCTGTGGTCGGCGCAGGGGTCGAACGACCTCTGGCTGTCGGCCTACGTCACCGACTTCCTGACGCGGGCCCGCGAGCGCGGCTTCGCCATGCCGCAGGTGGCGTTCGGCCAAGCCCTCGACCGCCTGCGCAACGCGGTCGCCAACGCCACGGAGGTGCGCGACGGCGGCACCGACCTCGCCTACGCGGCCTACGTGCTGGCCCGGAACGGCCGCCCGGTGATGGGGGACCTGCGCTACCTCGCCGACACCAAGCTCGCCGACTTCGCCACCCCCCTCGGGCGGGCGCAGATCGCGGCGGCCCTGGCGCTCCTCGGCGACCGCGGCCGCGCCGCCAAGGCGATGGAGTCCGCGCTGACGGCGCTCCGGTCCGAGCGCGACAGGCAGAGCTACCGCGCCGATTACGGCTCGCGCCTGCGCGACGGCGCCGGCCTGCTGGCGCTCGCCGCCGAGACCGGTTTCTCGCAGGCCGCGCTGACCCCGGTCTCCGCGGTGCTTGTCGAGGAGCGCGCCTCCGGGCGGGTCACCAGCACGCAGGAGAGCACCTGGATGGTGCTGGCGGCCCAGGGCCTGACGCAGGAAGCCGACGCGCTGTCCTTCACCGTCGACGGCGCGCCCCAGGCCGGCCCGCTGGCGCGGAGCTACCGGGCGGCGGCGCTGGAGCGGCCGGTGGCGATCGCCAACACCGGCCGGGCGCCGGTGCAGGTGGTGGTCGGCGTCTCGGGCAATCCCGTGTCGCCCGAGCCGGCCGACGCGCGCGGCTACGCCATCGAGCGGAGCTATCACCGTCTCGACGGCAGCATCGTCGACCCCGCCCGCGGCATCCGCCAGAACGACCGCCTCGTGGTGGTGCTGAAGGTGACGGAGGCCAAGGCCAGCGCCGGCCGCCTGCTGCTGGTCGACCGCCTGCCCGCGGGCCTCGAGATCGACAACCCGAAGCTCCTCGACGCCGACGCGCTCACCGGCCTCGCCTTCGCGAAGTCCGACGTGCAGCCGGTCCACACCGAGTTCCGCGACGACCGCTTCGTGGCCGCCTACGACCGCTCGCCCGAGCAGTCGGCCTTCTTCACCGCCGCCTACACCGTCCGCGCGGTCTCGCCCGGCACCTACGTCCACCCCGGCGCGACCATCGAGGACATGTACCGCCCCGAACGCTTCGGCCGCACCGCGTTCGGCTCGGTCGAGATCGGGGCGGCGAAGTAGGGATGGGCGGCCGCCCGCGCGTCCCTCCCCCCTCTGCGGGGGAGGGGACCCTGCGGAGCAGGGGGGGAGAGGGGACCGCGTCCTCCGGAGACAGCGCTCCCCTCTCCCGACCCCTGCTCACGCAGGGGGCACCCTCCCCCGCCGAGGGGGGAGGGTGGTGGCGCGTGTTTGTCGCCCTCGTCGCGATCCTCGTCGCCATCCCCCCCCTCGCCCTCTGGCGCTTCGCCGCCGCGCTGCCGCCCCTCGACCTGGCGCAGGCGGACCTGCGCTCCACCATCGTGGTCGACGCCCGCGGGACCCTGCTGCGCCCGTTCGCGACGCCGGACGGGCGCTGGCGGCTGCCGGTGACGGCGGCGTCCGTCGACCCGCGCTATCTCGCGATGCTCACGGCCTACGAGGACCGGCGCTTCGCCGACCATCCCGGCATCGACCCGGCGGCGACGCTGCGCGCCGCGTGGCAATGGCTGGCGCACGGACGGATCGTCTCCGGCGGCTCGACCCTGTCGATGCAGGTCGCCCGCTTGGTCGAGCCGCGCGCCGAACGCTCGCTCGCCGCAAAGCTCCGGCAGATGGTCCGCGCGGTCGCGCTCGAGCAACGCTTCGGCAAGGCCGGCGTGCTCGACCTCTACCTCGCGCTCGCGCCCTATGGCGGCCCGGTCGAGGGCGTGCGGGCGGCGGCGCTCGCCTATTTCGGCCGCGAGCCGGCCCGGCTCTCGTTCGCCGAAGCCGCCCTCCTCGTCGCCCTGCCGCAGGCGC
>NZ_VRVH01000438.1:0-2773 GCF_008040095.1 Methylobacterium sp. WL6
GCCCTGTTCGGGGCGGGGACGAGCCCGCGCTTCGTCGCCGGGCCGCGGCTGTCGGACGTCGCCGGCCTGTCCTCGACCGAGGGCGATCCGGTGCCGCGCGTCTACGGCCGGGCGAAGCTCGGCGGCACCCTGATCTGGGCAACGCGGCCGCTCGAGGTCGCCAACACGGCCGTCGAGCGGGCGTCCTCCCCGGCGAAGGGCGGCGGCGGCCAGAAGACCGTGCGGACGCGCTACGCCTACTTCGCCAACCTCGCGGTCGGCCTGTGCGAGGGCGAGATCGCCCTCGTCCGGCGGATCTGGGCGGACGGGATCGAGCTCGACCGCACCGCGATCACCTGCCGGGTCCATGCCGGCGCGGCCGACCAGGCGCCCGATCCGCTGATCGTCGCCAAGGAGGGCGCCGACGCGCCGGCCTATCGCGGCCTCGCCTACGTGGTGTTCGAGGGGCTGCCCCTGGCCGATTACGGCAACCGCATCCCGCAATTTGCCTTCGAGGTGGTGCGGCCGGTCAACGGCGTCGCGCCGCTGATCCGCGCGGTGAACCTGATCCCCGGCGCGTCCGAGTTCGGCCTCGACCCGATGCCGGTCACGGTCGATCTCGGCCTCGGCCGGACGCGGGCCGCCAACCGGTTCCAGCTCCAGGCGGCGACCGACGTGGTCGCGTCGCTCGACGCGCTGCAGGCGTTGTGCCCGAACCTCGCCCGCATCGCGGTGGTGGTGGCGTGGTTCGGCGACGACCTGCGCGCCGGGCACTGCACGGTCGCGCCCCGCGTCGAGATCCGCGACAAGGCGACCACCGGCGACGGCTGGCTCGTGGCCGGCCTCGACCGCACGCAGGTCGCGCCAGTCTCCGCCGCGCCGGACGGCACGCCGGCCTATGGCGGCACGCCCTCCGATGCCGGCCTCGGCCGCCTGATAACGGAGCTGGCCCGGCGCGGCCTCGCGGTGGTGCTCTACCCGTTCGTGATGATGGACGTCGCCGCCGGCAACGCGCTGCCCGATCCCTACGCGCCCGGCAGCGTCGGCCAGCCGGCCTACCCCTGGCGCGGCCGCATCACCTGCGATCCCGCCCCCGGCCAGCCCGGCAGCCCGGACGGGACGGCGGCGGCCGAGGCGCAGGTGCTGGCCTACTTCGCCGGCGCGCAGGGCTATCGCCGGCAGGTGCTGCACTATGCCGACCTCGCGACCGGCTGGGCGGCCGCCGGCACGCCGCTCTCCGGCTTCGTCCTCGCCAGCGAGCTCGTCGGCCTCACCCGCGTGCGCGGCGCGGGCGAGACCTGCCCGGCGGCAACGGCGCTGATCGACCTCGCCCGAACGGTGCGCCGGAGGCTCGGGCCGTCGGTGAAGCTCGTCTACGCCGCCGACTGGACCGAGTACGGCGCCCAGGTCCGCGACGGCGGCGCCAGCGTGCGCTTCCCCCTCGACGCGCTGTTTTCCGACCCGAGCATCGACGCGGTCGGGATCGACTATTATCCGCCGATCTCGGACTTTCGCGACACGCCCGCGCAGGCCGACCTCGCCGAGACCGACACGATCTACGACCGCGGCTTCCTCAAGGCCCGGCTCGGCGGCGGCGAGGCGTTCGACTGGTACTACGCCGACGACGAGGCCCGCGCCGCGCAGCGCCGCAGCCCGATCACCGACGGCGCCTACGGGAAGCCGTGGACGTTCCGGCCCAAGGACCTCGTCGGCTGGTGGTCGAGCGCGCACGTCGAGCGGGCGGGCGGGGTCGAGACCCGCGCCACGGCCTGGGTGCCGCGCGGGAAGCCGATCTGGCTCACCGAGATCGGCGTGCCGGCGGTCGACAAGGGCACCAACGGACCCAACGTCTTCCCCGACCCGAAATCCTCCGAGAGCGCCTTTCCGCCCGCCTCGCGCGGCCTGCGCGACGAGCTGATCCAGCTGCGCGGCCTGGAGGCGATCCTGTCGCGGTTCGACCCCGCCGCGGCGGGCTTCGCGGCCGCCGACAACCCGCTCTCGCCCGTCTATGGCGGGCCGATGGTCGACCCGGGCGCGGTCTTCGTCTGGGCCTGGGACGCGCGGCCCTACCCGGCCTTTCCCGACCAGGGCTCGGTCTGGGCCGATGCCGGCAACTGGCGGGTCGGCCACTGGATCACCGGCCGGATCGAGGGCTGCGACCTCGACCGGCTGATCGAGCGGATCCTGTCCGACCTCGGCGTCGCCGTGCCGATCGCGATCGAGGCCACCGCCTACCTCGACGGCGCGGTGATCGACCGGCCGCTCTCGGCCCGCGCCGCCCTGGAGCCGCTGGCGCAGCTCTACGGCCTCGACGTGTCGGCGGTCGCCGGCACCCTGCGGCTGCGCGGGCCGCGGCGCGAGGCGGCGGTGATCATCGCCGACGACGACCTCGTGCGCGTCTCCGAGGACGAGGCGCCGCTGCGCCGGGTGCGCGCCGAGGAGAGCGGCCTGCCGCGCTCGATCGAGATCGGCTTCACCGATTCCGAGAACCCGGACTATCGCCGCGCGTCCGCCGCCGCGATCCGGCCGGCCGGCGGCCGGCGGCGCGAGACCCGGATCGAGGTGGCGGTCGTCACCCGGCGCGAGACCGCAGAAAACCTTGCCGAGGCGCTCCTCGACCGGGCCATCGCGGGCCGCGACACCGCCGGGCTGACGCTCAGCCCGCGACGCCTCGATCTCGAGCCCGGCGATCTGCTGGCGACGCCGGCCAGCCTCCAGCGCATCGTGCGCATCGACGACGGGCCGGCCGGTCGCCGGCTCGAGACCCGCGGCGTGCCGCTGCACGGGCCGGGCA
>NZ_VRVH01000439.1:0-2764 GCF_008040095.1 Methylobacterium sp. WL6
GCCCTGTGAGATCAGCACGTCTGCCTGACGTAGCTTCGCGACGATCTCCTCGGGCTTCGGGGGCTTTGCCATCTTGTCCGTCCTCCAGGCTCAAAAGCCATACCAAAGGGCGGACCACTTCAATGGGGGCTGACCAGTCGATGTCTGGCGCATGATTGTGGTCCGCGACAAGAAGGAGGCCAGCGACGAGCGGACCAAGCCCTCGATCAAGGGGAAGGACAGGTGATGACGTCCCTTCGCATGACCGTCCCCTACATGCCCTGCGAGACCCCAACCAGTTTCGTGTCGCGACTCGCCGCGCGCAACGGCATCCCCCTGGCGGGCTCGTTCTGCGAGGACCAGGGTATGCTGTTCCGCCAGGTCATCGACGGCGAGCCGGCCGCGATCCAACGTCTCGCAGAGCTCGCCGGTGTCGATCCGAACCTGTTGTTCGCGTCAACCTTCCGCAAGATCGACGAAAGCGTTCGGCTCCTGGGCACCGAACGCTTCGATCGACAGTGGATGTCCCGCGCGCGGCTACGGGTGTGCCCTGCCTATCTTCTGCGGGATGCGGAGGGCTCGACACTGCCGCCGGATGCCGCGATGTACTGCCGGACCTGGTGGCAGATCTCGTTCATCCGGACCTGCCACCTCCACGGCACTCCCCTGGCGATCCTCCCCTCGGAGCAGAGGACGGTTCACGACTTCGCGGCTTCCGTTCGACCACACGCTTCGGATCTATCCCGGCTGGTCGACACCACCGCGCCGGTGGAGACGACGAGGCTGGAGGATTACCTGCTCCGGCGCATCATCGGTGATGGCGGTGGGATACCATTGCTGGATGGTCTCGCGACCGGCGTGGCCGCGCGCTTCTGCGAAGTACTGGGAACGGTCCGGCTGCATGGCCGCAGCCAGCGGTCGAGCAAGCTGGACGAGAGCCAGCTCAGGATCGCCGCCCAGTTCGGGTGCGACCTGGCGACGGCCGGTGAGGACGCGATCCGGACCTTCATCCTCGATCTCGTTCGCGGCGACGTCACGAGGTCGGCCAACGGAGGGCCGCAAGCCGCCCTCGGCAGCCTCCATGCCTGGTTCTCCGACAACCGGGACACGCAGGACATGGAACGGCTTCGCGGCCTGGTTCGAGATGCCGTCGCAGCATCCCTGCCCATCGGCTCGGGTAAGGTATGCCTGGGACAGTCGGTTGATGAACGACAGGTCCACTCGATCTGATCCGCATCACGCGAAACGGGCGTCCATCCCAAGCGGCTTCGCAAGTTGCTGCGGGAAGCCGGATTCATCGGCGACGAACATGCCGACCTTGCGGATAACCTCGTGATGTTTTCGGCGGAGGCCAGCGCCCCGTTCCTGGCCGAGCTCTGCGGGACCAAGGGGCTGACGAAGGTGTCCGCCTATATCAACGCCCCGCGTGTCCAGGCCCAACTCCTGTTCCGTGCCGGCTTCCTGCGCCCGGTGTACCCCAACGGCGGCTCGACGAAGCGGCTGCTCGCGTTCAACATGAAGGAGGTCGATGCGCTGATGTTGTCGCTCTTGGACGGTGCCGAGGTTCTCGATCGCGAGGTCGAGGGGCATTCTCCATTCCACGCGCGGCGAAGAGGGTGCCATGCGGTGCGATGGACATCGTCAGCCTCATCCAGAACCATCGACTTCCGTGGGTCGGTCGTCGCTCGGACGAACTCGGTTACATGTCGATACGGGTCAGGCCAGAGCAAGTGCGGCCCGCCCTGTTTTCAGGCGTCGGGATCAGCGTGGATCAAGCAGCCCGAAAGCTGAACCTACATTATGCATCGGCGCGCAGGATCATTAGATTGGGACTGATCAACGAGATACCTGGAGAATGCCCTCAGTATTATCATGAACGATAAAATGTTAGCTCAGAGTCTGTTGATAATTTTATAAAGAATTATATCGCTCTCAGCGAAATTCAAATTGCATCCGCTACGAAAAGAAATCCGGTGAAGTCCATTTTAAGGAGAAATCAAATTCATCCCGTTACGTCTTCATATGATGTAAGTAAGTTTTATTACAAAAGAGATGAAGTTGAAGCGCTGCTAAATTCGAAGCTTCGATAAGTTTTTCGATTACGAAAATGCCCTGGTTATGCCGGGGCATTTTTTTGCCTTGTGGTCCAATGTCTATAATTGCACTATCAAACACCCCCCTTCACTGCAACCGCACTCTATTGAAGATCAGGTAAAAAGCCAAGCAATTTCAATGTTTTAGACGTCGGCTTGCAACCAAACTCACCTGCTCTCTACAGCAAGGGACGGAACGCGGGACGATCGTCCCTCGGGTCGGGGCGGATGCGGGGGAACCCGTGCCCGCCCCGTCTTCGTTTTCGGAAGCGCCCCCGTCCACGTGAGCCTCGGCGACGATCGACCGGGCACGGCGGCCCGCGCGCGGAAGCCGATTCCGACCCGAAGGGCGGCGACCCGGCGGATCGGCCTCAATCGGCGATGTAGGCCGCGAGCTCGTCCGGCGTCCCGCCGGGAAACGCCTGCTTGAGGTGGTCCAGGAAGGCCGACACGCGCGTGCTGAGCAGCCGGCGCGTCGGGTACAGGGCCCAGAGCACGATCCCGGGCGCGTCGACGTCGCCCCAATCGACCAGCCGGCCGTCGCGCAGATCGTGGCTCACCAGCGAGATCGGCAGCCGGCCCGCCCCGACGCCCGCCCGCACCGCGTCGCGGACCATGATCAGCGTCGACAGGCGCAGGACCGGCTCGACCGCGATCGCGGCCGGGCCGCCCGGCAGCCTCACCCGCCTCGC
>NZ_VRVH01000043.1:0-25358 GCF_008040095.1 Methylobacterium sp. WL6
GTGCCGCGCGAGGCCGTGCCCGAGGCGCTGGCCGGCGAGGCGACCGGGCTGTGGCTCGGGCGCGGCCGGCATGTGGTCCACTACCCGATTCATGCCGGCCGCGACCTCAATGTCGTGGCGATCGTGCCCGAGCGGCAGGGCGACGAGGATTGGGGCCGGCTCGGGGATCCGGCGGTGCTGCGCGCGCATTTCCGCACCTGCGCGCCGGAGCTGCTCGAGCTGCTGACCGTGCCGGATTCCTGGCTGGTCTGGTCGCTCGCCGACCGCCCGGTGGCGCGGCCGATCGCGCGCGGCCGGGTCGCGCTGCTGGGCGATGCCGCCCACCCGGTGCTGCCGTTCCTGGCGCAGGGGGCGGCGCTGGCGATCGAGGACTGCTCGATCCTGACGCGGTGCCTCGCCGAGCATCCGGTCGCGGACGCGCTCGCGGCCTACACCAAGGCGCGCCGGCGCCGCGTCCGCCGGGTGCAGCGCGCCGCCCGCGGCAACGGCCGGACCTACCATGCCGGCGGCCTCACCGCCTTCGTGCGCGACGCGGTGATGCGCCGCCTCGGGCCCGACGGCATGCGCGCGCGCTACGCCTGGCTCTACGGCTGGACGCCGAACGCTTGATCTCGCCGACGCCGGCGGCTACCGCTTCGGCACATCGAGGGGCCGCTTGCCGAAATTGGTAGACGGAAGGCACTTAAAATGCCTCGGGCTTCGCCCGTGTGGGTTCGAGTCCCACAGCGGCCACCACGCCCCGATCCTTGCCCGGCACCGGCCGTCCTGATACGCGAGCGGGATCATCTCCAGGGATTGCGGGGAAGGGTGCGACGCGCACGCTCCGCAGAACCGTACCGCGCAGGGTTCGCCGCGGGCATGGCGCGTGCCTGCCCGTGCGGCCCTGTACCCGTCATCGGGCCGGGCGCGCTCCCGCGCCGGCCCCGCCGAACCTGATAGGATGCCTGCGATGGCCCGCGAATTCATCTACCACATGAAAGGCCTGACCAAGACCTACACCGGCGGGAAGAAGGTGTTGGACAACGTCAACTTGTCCTTCTACCCCGACGCGAAGATCGGCGTGCTGGGCATCAACGGCTCGGGCAAGTCGACCCTGCTGAAGATCATGGCCGGCATCGACACCGAGTGGACCGGTGAGGGCTTCGTCGCCCAGGGCGCCCGCGTCGGCTACCTGCCGCAGGAGCCGCAGCTCGATCCGACGAAGTCGGTCCGCGAGAACGTGATGGAGGGCGTCGCCGAGAAGCAGGCGCTGCTCGACCGCTACAACGAGCTCGCGATGAACTACTCCGACGAGACGGCGGACGAGATGACCCGCCTTCAGGACGAGATCGAATCGAAGAACCTGTGGGAGCTCGAATCCAAGGTCGACCAGGCCATGGAGGCCTTGGGCTGCCCGAGCGACGAGCAGCCGGTCGCCACGCTGTCGGGCGGCGAGCGCCGCCGCGTCGCGCTGTGCCGGCTGCTGCTGTGGGAGCCGGAGCTGCTGCTGCTCGACGAGCCGACCAACCACCTCGACGCCGAGACGGTGAACTGGCTCGAAGGCCACCTGAAGAACTATCCCGGTGCGATCCTGATCGTGACCCACGATCGCTACTTCCTCGACAACGTCACCAGCTGGATCCTCGAGCTCGATCGCAGCAAGGGCATCCCGTACGAGGGCAACTACTCGGCCTGGCTGGTGCAGAAGCAAAAGCGCCTGCAGCAGGAGGGCCGCGAGGACATGGCCCGTCAGCGCTCGATCGCCCGCGAGCAGGAGTGGATCGCCGCCTCGCCGAAGGCGCGCCAGTCCAAGTCGAAGGCGCGCATCACGCGCTACGAGGAGCTGGTCGCCAAGCAGAACAACAAGGTCGATGCCGCGGCCCAGATCGTGATCCCGATCGACGAGCGGCTCGGCAACAACGTCATCGAGTTCGACCACCTCAACAAGGCCTTCGGCGACCGGCTGCTGATTGAGGACCTGTCGTTCAAGCTGCCGCCGGGCGGAATCGTCGGCGTCATCGGCCCGAACGGCGCCGGCAAGACGACGCTGTTCAAGATGATCACCGGCCAGGAGAAGCCCGACGGGGGCGCGATCTCGGTCGGCGAGACCGTGCATCTCGGCTACGTCGACCAGTCGCGCGATGCGCTCGATCCCAACGCAACGGTCTGGCAGGAGGTCTCGGGCGGCAACGACATCATCTATTTCAACAAGCGCGAGATCAATTCGCGGGCCTACTGCGCGGCCTTCGCCTTCAAGGGCGGCGACCAGCAGAAGAAGGTCGGCACGCTGTCGGGCGGCGAGCGCAACCGCGTGCACCTCGCGCGCACGCTGAAGGGTGGCGCCAACGTGCTGCTCCTCGACGAGCCGACCAACGATCTCGACATGGAGACGCTGCGGGCGCTTGAGGACGCGCTGGAGGATTATGCCGGCTGCGCCGTGATCATCAGCCACGATCGCTGGTTCCTGAACCGGATCGCGACCCACATCCTCGCCTTCGAGGGCGACAGCCACGTCGAGTGGTTCGAGGGCAACTTCTCCGACTACGAGGCCGACAAGATGCGCCGCCTCGGTGCCGACTCGCTGATGCCGAAGAAGATCAAGTACAAGAAGTTCTCTCGCTGAGACCGGTTTCCCTCCCCCTTCTGCGGGGGAGGGTGGCCCGCGAAGCGGGTCGGGTGAGGGGGCAACGCTTCCGGAGAGGCCGATCCCCTCTCCCGACCCTCGCTGACGCGAGGCCCACCCTCCCCCGCAGAGGGGGAGGGGATCATGCGGCGGACGATCAGTGAAATCCTAGAAGTACGACTTCAGCGTTCCGCGACGGCGCACGTCGAGCGTCGCGCAGTGGAACGAGCCGCCGAACGGGCCGTAGCTCAGGAAAGGCGCCGGGATCGGATCGAAGCCCCAATCCTTGAGCGCCTTGATCAGCGTCGGCTGGCTCTGGTCGACGACGATCTTCTTCTCGTCGATGGCGAGCACGTTGATCGAGGTCCAGGGCGAGCACATCGAGATCTTGCTCATGAAGCCCTCGACCGGGTCGGGACGCGGGGCGACCAGCACGTCCCACTTCTTCAGCACCGCCGGCAGCTTCTCGACGTCGATGTAGTCCGGGTTGACCAGCACCTTGCCGGGCGCGAGCGGCATGAACGACGAATCGATGTGCATCGGCTGCGGGCAGCGGCTCTCGATCTCGTGGACGCGGAAGCCGGACCCGAGGTGGCGCCGCAGCCACTCGATGCCCATCAGGTTGGTGACGTTCGAGCGGGTGACGAAGATGTCGCGGCCGCAGCGGACGAAGTCGGCGGCGTCGAAGACCGGCTCGAACTCGTTGACCGTGAACTGCATCGGCTCGCCGGCCTTCAGGTTCGGCACGCGATAATCGTAGTTGTAGAGCTCGTCCGTCAGCTGCGGCCGCGGTGCCGAGGTCCAGCGCGCGCCGTTGCGGAAATACTCCTTGAATAGCGAGCGGTAGGCGTCGCCCTCGAAGTAGCGCGAGCGCCAGCACATTGGGCTCTCGATGATCTCGTCGCCGATCACCAGGTACGGGTCGCGCGGGCAGGCGACGCAGAAGCCGCGGGACGACCAGCGCGGGGCGCGGTACTTCTTCGAGAAGTCGATGCTGTCCGGGCGGCGGATCTTCACGCCCTCGCCGGCGAGGATGCCGATGAAGTTGTCGAGCTCCTTCTGCGCGAGCTTCTTCATGAAGGCCGGATACCGGAAGCCCGAGGCGAAGCGGTAGAACGGCTGCGCGGCGCGCGGCAGGTTGAAGATCACGGTCAGGTGGTGCGTCGGGATCGTGGCGCCGTCGAGCGAGCCGACGATCACCTCCTCCAGCGGGTCCCACTCGTTCCAGGCCATTACCGGCGAGTGCGGCGCCGGCACGCCCGGGTCGCCGCGGACGAAGCCGTCGGTACGGGCGTCGTCGAGCACGGCCTCTCCGGCCGAGTGGGAAGCGTCGCGGTCCATGGTGATCCCTTCGTGATACGCTGCGCGGGCGGTCTGCTCGGGGCGAAACCCCTGGTGCCGCTTTGGTCCGCACTGTGTCTATCGGGTGATAGACATTGCCGATCGTTGCTGCAACTTGAGCCTTACTCCTCGTCCGCAGCGGTCTTTTTCGGTCGAAATCGCGGCGAGAATCCAGCATCAAGCCACCCCCGAGCTTGAAAGAGGATCATGAAGCGTCTGACGACCCTGGCCTTGATCGCCGGCCTCTGCACGGTCGTCGGCCTGTTCCTGTCTTCCGGTCTCGAGGATGTGGCGGCGGCGGTGGTGAGTGCCGGCTGGGGCGCGCTGGCGGTGGTCGCCGCGCGCGCGGTCGCCGTCGCCTGGGCCGGCCTCGGCTGGTTCGTGATCTTCCCCGTCGCCGGCCGCCCGAGCTTGGCCGCCTGCATCAACCTGCGCTTCGTGCGCGAGGGCATCAATACGCTGCTGCCGGTCGCGACGGTGGGCGGCGACTTCATCGGCGCGCGCCTTCTGGCCAAGCGCGGCATCGCCGGGGGCCTGGCCGGCGCCAGCATGTTCGTCGACATGATGACGCAGGCGCTGACCCAGCTGCTCTTCACCGTCGCCGGCCTCGGGCTCCTGATCTGGCTCGCGGGCGACGGGCCGATCGTGCGCACCGTCGCCGGCGGCCTCGCCATCGCCGCCCCCGCCATCGGCGCGTTCTACCTGATCCAGCGCCGCGCGGGGCACCGCCTGATCCAGGGGATCGTCGACCGCTTCGCCTCGGGCCGCGAATGGCAGGCGCTCGGCGCCGTCGACGTGCTCTACGACAACCTGCGACGCCTCTACGGTGCGCCCCTGCGCATCGTCTCGGGCATCGGCGTGCACCTCGTCGGCTGGGTCATCGGCTCACTCGAGGTCTACGTCTGCCTGCACTTCATGGGCTATCCGGTGAGCTTCGCCGAGGCGATCGTGATCGAGAGCCTGGCCCAGGCCGTGCGCGGCGCCGCCTTCGCGGTCCCCGGCGCGCTCGGCGCGCAGGAGGGCGGGCTGATCGCGCTCTGCGCCCTGTTCGGCATCCCGGCCGAGGCGGCGCTCGCCCTGTCGCTGGTCAAGCGTCTGGCCGACCTCCTCGTCGGCGTTCCCGGCCTGTGGCTCTGGCACACGCAGGAGGGCCGCCTGCGCCGCGAGGCGAGCGAGCCCGGGGCCTCCGCGCAGGAGGAGGGCCGGACCACCTTTCGCCGGGTCGGGGCCGTCCCCGCACCCGCGACGCTCGGACCGTTCTACAGCTATGCGCCCCCCCGCGGGCAGAGCGCCCACATCGAGGACACCGCGGTGCCGGAGTTGAAGAAGTGCGCCTGATGCGCCGGTTGATCCTCGCGCTGGCGCTCGTCGCCGGCACCGTTCCGGCCTTCGCTGCCGACGACCCGGCGGTCGCGGTGGTCGACGGGCTCTACGCCCGCTTCGACGCCGCCGTGAAGAACGGGGCCGGCATCCTCAAGGACCGCATCGACGCGGTCGGCCCGACCCTGGAGCGGTCCTTCGACTACCCGGCGATGGTCCGCCTGGCGATCGGCGCCAAGTGGGCGGAGTTCTCGCCCGAGCAGCAGGGCGCGATCACCGAAGCGTTCCGCCGCAACTTCGTCGTGACCTACGCCAACCGCCTCGCACGGGCGGCCGGCGCGAAGTTCGAGGTGACGCGCAAGAGCGAGGCGAGCGGAACGAACCAGCGCGTCCTCACCCACGTCACCACCCCGGACGGGGACGATTCGCAGATCGACTTCGTCGTGAATTCCGACAACCGCATCCAGGACGTCCTGCTCAACGGCAACGTCAGCGAGGTCGCGGGTCAGCGGGCGAGCCTCGGCCAGCCGCTCAAGGCCGGCGGGGCCGACGCGGTGCTGAAATTCCTGCGCGAACGCACCGACGGCATGCTGAACGCCAAACCGGCGCCTTGAACGGCCTGCATAGAGCTTTCGTGCCGCACGCCGCGGCCCATCGATCCCACGCACCTTGCGACCGAGCGACGTTCCCATGGACCTGACCTGGCTCTCGCCGATCCTTCTGGTCCCCGCGCTCGCGGGTTGCCTGTACGCGCTCACCGCGGCGTTCCTCGCCGGGCGGTGCTCCGCGAAGGTGGCGCCCGCCTTCGCCGACGATGCGGCGCGGCCCTCGGTGACGGTGCTGAAGCCCCTCTGCGGCCTCGAGCCGAACCTGTTCGAGAACCTGCGGACCTTCTGCGCCCAGGACTATGCCGGCCCGGTGCAGATCGTGTTCGGCGTGCAGAGCGCCGGCGACCCGGCGATCGGCGTCGTGCGGCGCATCGAGGCGGCCTTCCCGCAGCTCAGCATCGACCTCGTCGTCGACGCACGCCAGCACGGCTCGAACCGCAAGGTCTCGAACCTGATCAACATGTCGGAGGTGATTCGGCACGAGGTGGTGGTGCTCGCCGACAGCGACATGGTGGTGCGCCCCGACTATCTCGAGCGCGTCGTGGCCGAGCTGTCCGCCCCCGGCGTGACCGGGGTGACCTGCCTGTACCACGGCGTTCCGGGCGACCGGGGCGTGTTCGCGCAGCTCTCGGCGCTCGCCATCGACGTGCAGTTCCTGCCCAACGTCGTGATGGGCACGGCGCTCGGCCTCGCCAAGCCGTGCTTCGGCTCGACCATCGCGTTCACCGCCGCGTCGCTGGCGAAGATCGGCGGGTTCGCCACCTTCAAGGACGACCTCGCCGACGACTATGCCATCGGCGAGGCGTTGCGCGGGCTCGGCGGCCGGCTCGCGATCCCGAACTTCACCATCGGGCATACCTGCGTCGACACCGCGATCGCGGGCCTGTGGAGCCACGAGCTGCGCTGGAACCGCACCATCCGCAACGTCGACCCGGCCGGCTATGCCGGCTCGATCGTCACCCACGCCTTCCCGATCGCGCTGATCGCCGCGCTGATGCCGGAGGCCGGCGCGACCGCGCTCGGCGTCGCGGCCTTGGCGCTCGCCTGCCGCATCATCCTGTCGATGCGGCTGGAGCGTGCCTTCGGGATCGGCCCCCACCCGTACTGGCTGTTGCCGATCCGCGACATCCTCTCGTTCGCGAACTTCTCATGGAGCTTCGTATCGGGGGCGGTGACATGGAAAGGTCACGATTATCGCGTCGTTGCGGATGGAACGCTTATTCCGGAGGGCAATCTCGGCCAGGATGCTGAGTCGCCCACCGTCTGACCTTGCCGTCCCGTCGTTTAAACTTGCCATCCTCGATCCGTCATCCTTTCGATCCGATCGCCCTGCTCTGAGGCCTTGAACCCCATGCGCACGCTCTTCCTCCAGGCTCCCACCTTCGACGGCTTCGACGGCGGCGCCGGGTCCCGCTACCAGGCCAAGCGCGAGATCAAGTCGTTCTGGTACCCGACCTGGCTCGCCCAGCCGGCCGCCCTGGTGCCGAACTCGAAGCTGATCGACGCGCCGCCGCACAACATCAAGCTGGCCGAGATCGTGGCCCAGGCCAACGACTTCGACATGGTGGTGCTCCACACCTCGGTGCCGTCGTTCAAGTCGGACGTGAAGACCGTCGAGGCGCTCAAGGCCGCCAACCCCAAGCTGATCGCCGGCCTGATCGGCGCGAAGGTCGCGGTGGACGCCGCCGGCGCGATGGCCCAGGCGCCGTGCATCGACTTCTGCGCCCGCAACGAGTTCGACTTCACCGTCAAGGAAGTCGCCGACGGCACGCCGATGTCGGAGATCAAGGGTCTGTCCTATCGCAACGCCGACGGCGTCGTGGTCCACAACGAGGACCGCGAGATCATGACCGACATGGATCAGCTTCCCTTCGTCACGAGCGTGTACAAGCGCGATCTCGAGATGGAGAAGTACTTCATCGGGTACCTCAAGCACCCCTACATCTCGTTCTATTCCGGCCGCGGCTGCAAGAGCCGCTGCACGTTCTGCCTGTGGCCGCAGACGGTGGGCGGGCATACCTACCGCACCCGCTCGGTCGCGCACGTGATCGAGGAGATCAAGTACTGCCTGAAGGAGTTCCCGCAGACGAAGGAGTTCTTCTTCGACGACGACACCTTCACCGACAACCTGCCCCGCGCCGAGGAGATCGCGCGCGAGCTGGGCAAGCTCGGCGTCACCTGGTCGTGCAACGCCAAGGCGAACGTTCCGCGCGAGACCCTCGAGGTGCTGAAGGCCAACGGCCTGCGCCTGCTGCTGGTCGGCTACGAGTCCGGCAACCAGAAGATCCTGAACAACATCAAGAAGGGCATGCGTGTCGAGGTCGCCGAGAAGTTCACCAAGGATTGCCACGACCTCGGCATCGCGATCCACGGCACCTTCATCGTCGGCCTGCCGGGTGAGACCCGCGAGACGATCCAGGAGACGATCGCCTTCGCCAAGCGCATCAACCCGCACACCATCCAGGCCTCGCTGGCAGCGCCGTACCCCGGCACCTTCCTCTACAAGCAGGCGGTGGAGAACGGCTGGCTCGACGTCGAGAACGCCGAGCTCGTGGACGAGAACGGCGTGCAGATCGCGCCGCTGCACTACCCGCACCTGTCGCACGCCGAGATCTTCGCGGCGGTGGAGGAGTTCTACCGGAAGTTCTACTTCCGCGCCCCGAAGATCGCATCGATCGTCTCCGAGATGGTGCGCTCGCCCGACATGATGAAGCGCCGCCTGCGCGAGGGCGTGGAGTTCTACCGCTTCCTCAAGGAGCGTCAGGGCACCGCCAAGGCCGCCTGACAAGGGCGCCAGCTTTCCATCGCATAGACCGATCCAGACGGCCGGGCCCCAAAGCCCGGCCGTCTTCGTTCTGGGGTCCGGGCCCGAGGCCCCCGGCAAACAGCCGCGCCCCCGTACACCGGAGTGTCTCGTGAAGCGTCTCGTCGTCACCGCCGACGATTTCGGCTTGAGCCCGGAGGTCAACGAGGCGGTCGAGCAGGCCCATCGCGACGGCATCCTCACGGCGGCGAGCCTGATGGTCTCGGCCCCCGCCGCCGCGGACGCGGTCGCCCGCGCCAAGCGGATGCCGTCGCTGCGCGTGGGGTTGCATCTGGTGC
Source organism: Methylobacterium sp. WL6 (assembly GCF_008040095.1). NCBI lineage: Bacteria > Pseudomonadati > Pseudomonadota > Alphaproteobacteria > Hyphomicrobiales > Methylobacteriaceae > Methylobacterium > Methylobacterium sp. WL6. The sequence goes on from NZ_VRVH01000043.1 coordinate 8,974, forward strand.
TCGTCGAGGCGTGGCCGACGCTGCCGGCCGCCACCTTGCCGGATCTCACCGATGACGCCGGCCTGATGCGTCGCGACATGGAACGCCTCGGCCTCGACCTTGCGCTGAGGCCGGCGGCCCGCCGCCAGCTCGCCGCCGAGATCACCGCGCAGTTCGAGGCCTACCGCATCACCGGCCTGCCACTCGATCACGTGAACGCGCACAAGCACTTCCACGTGCATCCGTTGATCGCCGGCGCGGTGCTGTCGATCGGGCCGCGTTACGGGATGCGCTCGATCCGCGTGCCGCGCGAGCCGCGGGCGGTGCTGAAGCGCGCCGAGCCCGGTGCGACCCCGCGGGTGGCCCTCGATACGGCACCCTGGGCGGCCCTGCTCGCCGTCCGGGCCCGGATGATGGGGCTGACCATTCCCGATCGAACCCTGGGTCTGGCCTGGTCCGGAGCGATGACGCCCGCCCGCGTGGCCGGCCTGCTCGCGCACCTGCCCGACGGCCTGACCGAGCTCTACACCCACCCGGCCACCGCCGGCGGCTTCCTCGGCGAGGCCCCGGGCTACGCCTACGCCGCGGAGCGGGACGCGCTCGTCGCGCGGGCCTCCGTGGATGCGGTCGCGCGGTCGGGGATCGTCTGCGGCGGGTTTTCGGATTTCGCACCGAATAGACGATGACGACCTCATCACGGAGCCCGCAGAAGCTTTCGCCCTAAACGCTTCAGAAACGGCACCGTCAAACGACTGTATATCTTCGCAAATAGCTCATCAGGACTTGCGTTTCGGAAGCATGTCCGATTGATGACCAAAATTTCATGCAACGTGGGCTTCGGCGCCCGCGTTCCGACAGCAGCCCCAGGGCACAAGACGATCGTCGCAACAGACCCTCGCCGCCGCATGGGACGGATCGGAGATGTCGTCTTGACCCGCTACACCCTCCTCGCCACCGTCTTCACCGCCTCCGTCGCCCTCGGGGGCGCCGCCTACGCCGCCGACCAAGCCGCGACGACCGCCGCCTCCCACGAAACCGCGATCCAGAAGGACGTCGGCAAGCTGTCGGCCGATGGGGCGAAAGGCTTCCGCGACCTGCATCTCGCCCGGATCGCGATCTTCGATGCCGACCCGGCCCAGGCCAAGACGCTGGTCCACGATGCGCAGGCGGTCCTCGCAAAGGCGAAGACCGACGAGAGCGTGTTCACCAAGGCGGAGGCCGATCTCAAGCCGCCCGCCGCCGCCAAGGCGATGCCGGCCAAGGGCACCGGCGTCGGCGACATGAAGCAGCCCATCGCGTGGCTGCCGGTCGACGGGCAGCTGCTGCTCGACGAGGATTTCGTCGCCACGCCGCAGAAGGCGGCAGCTGTGGCCGATGCCAACAAGAATCTCGAGAAGGGCGACCGGAAGGGCGCGGCCGAGAAGCTGAAGCTGGCCGGCGTGAACGTGAACTTCACCATGGCCGTCGTGCCGCTGGCGAAGACGACGGCGGATGTCGACCAGGCTTCGACGCTGCTGGACCAGGGCAAGTACTACGAGGCGAATGCCGCGCTGAAGCAGGCCGAGGACGGCGTCCGCTTTGACGTCATCGATGCGACGAGCCTGCCGCAGGCCTCCAAGGCCGCGGGAGCATCCGCCAAGGCGAACGTGACCGAGCCGACCGGGACCGGCACCGCGACGCTCGCGCACTGATCGCAGCCTGCACGCCGACCGAGGTCGCTCGCGGATTAAAGCCTGCCCACCAAACGAGAACGGCGCCGTCCCCGTGGGACGACGCCGTGCATTTGAGCAGAAAGGCCTGCCGTCCGTCACTTCACGGCGGCGGGCTCCGGGCGGACGGCTTGGCCCGTGCCGGGCAACCGGCCGGCCTCTTCCCCCTCGGGGCGATCGGCATCGGGCTTGGCCGGCGGCGGACCGAGGAAGGCCGGCACCACGAAAAAGGCGGCGATGAGCGTGAAGAACAGCGACAGCGCCAGCAGCTTGCCCATGCTCGCCGTGCCGGGATGGCTCGACAGCACCAGCGAGCCGAAGGCGGTGCCCGTGGTCAGCGCGGAAAAGAAGATCGCCCGCGTCAGGCTGGAGGCCAGCATGTCGGTGACGCCGGCCCGCCAAGCGATCACGTAGTAGATGTGGAACGCCACGCCGACCGCAAGCATCAGCGGCAGGGCGATGATGTTGGCGAAGTTCAGCGGCATGCCCACGACATGCAGCGCCATCAGCGTCCACAAGGTGGCGAGCACCAGCGGCCCGAGCGTCATCGCCACGTCCCAAGGCTTCCGCAGCGCCACCGAGAGGATGATGAAGATCAGCACCAGGGCGGTCACCGCCGCCTGCACGAAGGCGCCGAGGATGGTGTAGCTCGACGAGGTCGTCGCGATCGGCGCGCCGGTGGCGTGCGGCGCGACGCTCTGGATCTCGGATGCGAACTGCCGCAGCACCTCGTCGTCGTTGGAATTGCCCTTCGGATGCACCTCGATGCGGGCGCGGCCGTCGGCGGCGACCCATTCGGCCTTCAGCTGCGGCGGCAGGTTGGCGAGGGTGATCTTCTCGGGATGCAGCACCGTCCGCAGCCGCGAGAGCAGCGGGCCGAGATCGGTGGTGAGGGCGACCGAGGCGGCCTCGCGCGTCGCCGGCTTAGCGGCCGCCAGCTTGTCGAGCGTGCCGGAGAGACGGCCGGCGGTCTTGTTGCCGGGCGCATTGCCGCCGGCGATGCCGGTCAGGGCGGCCGCGGTGTCCTTCAAGGCCTTGACGTTGTCGGCATCGGTCGGCGGCGGCGGCTTGCGCGTCGGGTTGAGGATCGGATCGAGCAGCTCGGCCGTCTCGGCGACGGTGGCGAGCTTCTTGTCCTGGTCGCGCGGCACGAAGGTGTCGATGCTCATGATGTCGGCGGCCAGCGGCAGCGCGGCGAGCTTCTTCGTGACCTCGGGCACGGCGTCGACGCTCGGAGCCAGCACGTCGGCGACGTTCGGGCTCGTGGCGGGATCCTTGATCAGGTCGAGATAGGTCGCGATCGATTCCACGTGCGGGCTGCGCAAGTGCATCGGGTTCGAATCGAAGGGCAGCTTCCACAGCAGCGGGGCGCCGGCCAGCGTGACGAGGCCGACGACGATCAGCACCGGCTTGCGATTGCGGATGATCCACGGATCGACGCCTGCGAGCCACGTGGTCTCGACGGCGGCCTTCTCGCCCTTCGGCCGGAACACGGCGATCAGCGCCGGGAGGAGGGTGATCGCGAACAGGTAGGCGACGACCATGCCGACGCCGGCGATCAGGCCGAGCTCGGACACGCCGCGGAACGCGGTCGGCAGGAAGGCGAAGAAGCCGGCGATCAGCGACACCGCCGCCAGGGTCAGCGACCAGCCGACCCCGCGCGCGGCGGCGCGGATCGCGTCCTCGAGCGTCGGCTGCTCGTAGCGGTCGGCACGGTAGCGCACCGAGAACTGGATGCCGAAATCGATGCCGAGGCCGACGAACAGGGCTGCGAAGGCCACCGAGATCGGGTTGAGCTCGCCCACCATCAGCAGCCCGAGCGCCGCCGTGACGATCAGGCCGGAGAAGGTGGTGATCAGAACCGACACCACCAGCGGCGCCGAGCGCAGGGCGAGCCAGAGGAACAGGACGATGGCGCCGACGGTGACGAGGTTGTTCAGCAGCGCGTCGTCGGACAGCGTCGCGAACTCGTCGTCGGCGACCGCGACCGGGCCGGTGAGACGCATCTCGAGCCCGTGCTCGGGATCGATGTTCAGCTCCTTGGCGACGTTCCGGATCAGCTTCGTCGCGGTGTAGCCCGGCTGCAGCGCGTTGAAATCGAGCACCGGCTGGATCAGCACGAACTTGCGCAGGTCGGTGGTCTTGCTCTCGCCGCCCGACAGCAGGAGCTGCCAGGACATCCGCGCCGGCTTGCCGTCGAGCACCGTCTGCAACGTCCGGTCGATCTCGCCCATCGGCTTGTCGAGATCCTCGATCTTGGCGTCGCCGCTCTTGATGCCGCGGGCGCCGAGCGCCAGCACCCGCATCACGCCGCGCAGGCTCGGATCCGAGGCGAGCGGCCCGAGCAGGCCCTGCTGCTGCACCAGCTGCTCGGTGGTTTTCTCCAGTTCCGCCTGTGGCAGCAGCAGCAGGCCGTTCTTCTCGAAGAAGGGGCCGCCGTCGGGCCGGTAGACCGTCTCGATCAGGTTCTTGTGGACGGCGATCGCCTTGGCGAAGGCGCTCGCGGCCTCTTCCGCCTGCTCCGGGGTCTTGCCGTCGATCACCGCGACGACCGTGTTCGTGCGCTGCGGGAACGCCTTCTCGTAGTTGATCTCGTCCTGGCGCCAGGGCTCCTTCGGATCGATCAGCCGCTCGACATCGGTGTTGATGCGGAACAGATGCGCCGCGATGCCGGTGCTGGCGGCGGTGACCAGGGCCACCAGGGCGATCACGACCCAGCGATGTCGGACGGAAAACGCGACGAGACGTTCGATCACGAGTACCCTACCTGCCTGGAGCGGCTGCCCTTCGAGGCCGCACGACTCTCACATCTTGTATGCTGCCGGGACGGTTCCCGCGGGACCCGTCGACGGCGCGAGACCTTCGCCACATCCACCCGGTCGCATCGAGGCAGGATCGGACCTGATCGAGACGCGGTCGTCTCACGATGCCGTGTGGCCGAAGACGCGGCGCCGACCCGGTGAACGCACCGGACGATGCGGGATGAGGACGCATCCGAGGCACGATCGTTGCGCCAAGGCCGCAGCGCTCAGTAATCTTGCAGCCCTGCGATTGCAACGCAGCGACCCCCGAGGCGGGCGGCTCTCCCCATCGATGTGTGGCGCCGGCGCCGTTTCGCACCGCAATATCACGGGATGCGGTGTTTCGCGGGACTGCCGTCGCATTGCCGACGCATTGGCAGGATGGGGTCCCCCCGAAGCAGGACGCGTTCGCAGGAACGGCCCTCGGGCTGTGGCGCGGTTGCGTCAGCCCCGCAAACACGCACGCGAAACGGCCCAGGACCGGCCCGTTCAGATCGGTTCCAGGCTAGAGCGCTGGAATTCGAATTTTTTTCACGTTAAGCAGCCCCTTGGTTCGGGGCTACGCAAACAGGAGCCGTATCTTGGGAATCCCCCTCCGGTATGTCGCGACGATCGGCAGCTACATCATCAAGCAGCATCTCACCGGCCGGAAGCGCTATCCGCTCGTGATGATGATGGAGCCCCTGTTCCGCTGCAATCTCGCCTGCGCCGGCTGCGGCAAGATCGATTACCCCGACGAGATCCTGAACAAGCGCCTGCCCGTGGCGGACGCGCTGGAATCCGTGCGCGAGTGCGGCGCGCCGATGGTGGTGATCGCCGGCGGCGAGCCGCTGCTGCACAAGGACCTGCCGCAGATCGTCGAGGGCATCATCGCGCAGAAGAAGTTCGCGATCGTGTGCACGAACGCGCTGCTGCTCGAGAAGAAGATCAAGGAGTACAAGCCGAGCCCGTACTTCACCTGGTCGATCCATCTCGACGGCGACAAGGAGATGCATGACGGCTCGGTCTGCCAGCGCGGCGTCTACGACAAGGCCGTGGCGGCGATCGCCAAGGCGAAGGAGATGGGCTTCCGCGTCACCATCAACTGCACCTTCTTCAACAACTCGTCCTCGGACAAGATCGCCGACTTCTTCGACAGCGTGACCAAGATGGGCATCGACGGCATCACCGTCTCGCCCGGCTACGCCTACGAGCGCGCGCCCGACCAGCAGCACTTCCTGAACCGCAAGGCGACGAAGGACCTGTTCCGTGGCGTGTTCCGCGCCGGCAAGGAGAAGGGCCGCCAGAAGTGGGCGTTCCAGCAGTCGGGCCTGTTCCTCGACTTCCTCGCCGGCAACCAGACCTACCATTGCACGCCCTGGGGCAACCCCACCCGCACCGTGTTCGGCTGGCAGAAGCCCTGCTACCTGCTCGGCGAGGGCTACGCGGCCACGTTCAAGGAGCTGATGGAGGAGACCGACTGGGATTCCTACGGCACCGGCAACTACGAGAAGTGCGCCGACTGCATGGTCCACTCGGGCTACGAGGCCTCCTCGGTGGTCGATTCGGTGCGCAAGCCCTGGAAGCCGCTGATCCACGCCATCCGCGGGATCAAGACCGAGGGCGAGATGGCCCCCGAGGTCAGCCTCGAGAACCAGCGCCCGGCAGAGTTCGTGTTCTCCCGCAACGTCGCCCAGAAGCTCTCCGAGATCAAAGCCTCCGGCGTCGACACCAAGCGCGAAGCCCGCAACCGCACCGCGGCCTGACGGCTCGGCCACGCGCATTCGAGGAGGCCCGCCCGGGAAACCGTGCGGGCCTCCTTCGTTTCGGCGAGGCTCGGTGGAGCGTCGTGCCTTTCGCGACACGATGTCTGCAGCCGACCCAACGCAGGACAAATATCCTTCCTGCCGTCACCGGGCCGTCATGCCCAATCCCTAGCTGCGGCTCAGCTTGAGTGGCTGGGGGATCCCGCGATGGTGACACGGTACGGCGCGGCGCGAGCCGTGGGCTCATTCGGCGTGCTCGCGTTCCTGACGGGCGCGGCCTCGGCCCAGGCGATCCGCACGCCGAACCTGACGACGGCCGACGGCCCGGTGGCGGTGACGGTCGGCGATGCGACCGTCGTGAACCAGGGTCTCCAGGGCGTCGGCCGGCTGCCGGCCACCACCCGCGACTTCCTCGGCGACACGCTGGGCTCGTTCTCCGCGCTTGCGATCGACCTCGCCAGCTGGCGGCGCTTGGGGGCCACCTACAGCGGCACGCTCTACACGCTGCCCGATCGGGGCTACAACGATCCGAGCGGAGGGCTGTTCTCCGATTACGCCGGCCGGCTGAACCGCTTCAATCTCAGCTTCACGCCCGATCCCGGCGCGGGCCTGCCGCAATCGATCGCCTCCCAGCGGCAGATCGCGATCGTGCCGAACGGCGGCATCGTGCTCACCGATGCCAACGGCCGGCGCTTCAGCGGTCTCGATCCGGCATCCGGCACCACGACCCAGCTCGGCGCGGTGCTGCCTTCGGCGGCGAGCGGGCCGAGCGCAGGCCGGATCAGCCTCGATGCGGAAGGTCTCGCGCGGCGAATCGACGGCTCCTTCTACGTCAGCGACGAGTACGGGCCGAACATCTATTACTTCAGCGCCGGCGGGCAGCTTCAGGGCGTGCTCGGCGCGCCCGACGCGATCCGGCCGCGCACGACCGGGGCGCTCGACTTCAACTCGATCAACCCGCCCGACACCGGCCGACGCAACAACCAGGGCTTCGAGGCGCTGTCGCTGGCCCCCGACGGCCGCAGCCTCGTCACCATCCTGCAGAGCGCCGCGCTCCAGGATTCCGGCCCGAATCAGCAGCAGCGCAACAACACCCGCATCCTGATCTACGACCTCGCCGGCAGCGCGGTACCGGCCGCGCCCGCGCGCGAATACGTGCTGCAGCTGCCGACCTACCGCGACACCGGCAACGGCGGCGCGCCGAACCGGACGGCGGCACAGAGCGACATGCTGGCCCTCAACGACACCCAGTTCCTCGTGCTCTCGCGCGATTCGAACGGGCTCGGCACCGGCAACACCACGCCGATCGTCTACAAGAGCGTCCTGCTGGTCGACATCGCGCAGGCCACAAACATCGCCGGCACCCCCTACGACGGGGCCACCCCGATCTCGCCGGGGGGCACCCTGCGGCCCGGGGTCCAGCCGGCGCAGACGACCGAGATCGTCAACCTGCTGAACCCGGTCCAGCTCGGGCGCTTCGGCATGAACCTCAACACCAACCCGGCGACCCAGACCACGCTCTCGGAGAAGTTCGAGGCCCTCGGTCTCGTGCCGGTGCTGAGCGAGCGGGCGCCGAACGACTATTTCCTGCTCGTCGGCAACGACAATGACTTCCTCACCCGGCACGGCAGCATCAACGGTCAGGGCTACGATGCCGGCATCAACAACGATTCGGTGCTGCTCGCCTATCGCTTGACGCTGCCCACCTACGTCGATCCGCTCTCCCTCGCGGTGATGAAGCAGACGGCGCCCGTGGTGCTTCAGGGGCTCGGCGGCGCGACCCTCGGCTTCGCCGCGTCGGCGACACGGGGCGTGCAGGACCACCTCGCCGCCCTGCGCCGCGGCCAGGGCCTCGCCGGGCCCTGGAGCCAGTCCGGCGGCTTGTGGATCGGCGGCGATGTTGTGTTCGCCGACCAGCCGCGCAACGGCGGCCTCGCCCTCGACCGCACCATCGCGCAGGGCAGCGCCGGACTCGATCTTCCGCTGCCCGGAGCTTGGCGCGCGGGCGTCGCCGTCGGCGGCGGCGGCGGGTCGCTCAGCCGCGCCGGCGGCTTCCGGCAGGACCAGAGCGCCTTCACGGTCTCGGCCTATGCCGGCTACTACGGTGCGGACTTCTACGCCCAGGGCATCGTCGGCGGCGCGCCGGAGGTCAGCCTCGACGGGATCCGCCGACCTGCGGCCTACGGGCTCACCGCGTCCGGGCGCAGCTCGGGCAGCGCCTTCGCGATCGACGGCGAGGCCGGCGTGCCGATCCGAGCCGGCGACCTCGGGCTGACGCCGTTCGCAGGCATAACCCACCTGTCCGGCACCGTCGACGGCTTCACGGAGACCGGAGCGGCGGGCAACAACATCGCGTATCGCGACCTCACCCTGGTTCAAACCACGGTGCGCTTCGGCGGCGAGCTGGCCTATTAAGGGCACGCCGGACTGATCCCGTCGGTGCGCTTGGCGTACAACCTCACCACGGGTCCGCAAGGCAGCAGCGGCACCGTGCGTCTCGCCAGCGTCCAGAACGGTCTCGCCACCGCCGCCGTGGCCGTGCCGTTCCTGCGCGACGACTTCGTCAGCGCCGTCGCCGGCCTGCAGGGCAGCCTCACCGACGACCTGGGCTGGCGGGTCGACTATCAGGCGGCCATCGGCACCCGCACGGGCGTCGCCCACGGCGTCACCGCGGGACTTCGCTATCAGTGGTAGCAGGCGAGCTAGAGGATCGCCGAAGCCGCACGCTCAGGCGCCGCGGCGATCCTCGTGCGGCGGCACCCCGAGGCTCGGGCCGAGGAGCGTGCGGCAGCGGCTCAGCGCCCCGAAGGCGGCGTTCGAATCGCGGGCGAGGCGGACGAGATCGCCGATCCGGGCCGATCCTCGTGCGACAGCCGAGAGGACGGCGAGCATGTCGGGCTCGCCGTTCGGCTTGAGGGCCTGCGCGGCGAAGGCGGGTAAGGCCCGGTGCGCCGGATCGCAGACCACGCGGATCGCCGCGAACGGCAGACCGTGCCGCTCCGCGAAGGCGGCGGCGACGTGCGATTCCATGTCGACGGCGAGCGCCCGGGTGCGCGCCCGCAGCTCGGCCTTGCCCGCGACGCTCATCACCGCAGCATCTACGCCGGCGAGGTCGCCGGAGCGAACCGTGTCGCCGGGCAGACCGAGGCGCGCGAGCAGGGCGGCCGCGACCGCCGGATCGGCCTCGTAGCGCCGGTCCGCCGCGACGATTCCGGCCGCGACCACCACGTCGCCCGGAACGAGGTCCGGATCGAGACCGCCCGCGATGCCGATACTGACGATCGCGCGGCAGCCGGGCGGATCCCGCGACGCCAGCAGGGCGGCGAGACGGGCGGGATTTCCGCCGGCACCCACTGCCTCGACGCCGGGGCCCGAGGCGAGCCGGCGTTCCTTGGCGAGGCCCGTGACGGCGAGCACCGGAAGGCTCGACGCGGGGTCGGGCGCATGGAGACCGACCGCGCGGGCAGGGGACGCCGGCTCCACGCGAATCATGGGTCGACGATCGTGAAGGGTGGCATCCGCGAAGCGATCACCGGCGGTCCGTCCTACAAATCACCCCGACCGCTCGCCGAGCCCGGGGGGGCGCAGGCGGTCCTTCCCGCCCGTGCCCGCTCCGCTCGGATCGCGCAAAGTCGGCCGATCACATCCCGAACGCCACCCGGCGGCTGTTGCCGCGCTTGAGGTTGCGGTAGCGCGCCATCGCCCAGAGCGGGAAGAACTTCGGATAGCCATGGTAGCGCAGGTAGAACACCCGCGGGAAACCGGTCGCGGTGTAGCGCTCCTCGTTCCAGAAGCCGTCGGTTCCTTGCGTGCGCGCCAGGAAGTTGATGCCGCGGGTCACGGCCGGGTCGTCGCATTCCCCGGCGGCCATCAGGGCGAGCAGCGCCCAGGCGGTCTGCGATGCGGTGGAGGAGCCGGCCTCGAACGCCGGATCGATCTTGTAGCTCGACGCGTCCTCGCCCCAGCCGCCATCCGGGTTCTGGATGCGGATCAGCCATTCCACGGCGCGCCGGATCTCGGGCGAGGCGGGATCGACCCCGGCCGCGTTCAGCGCGCACAGCACCGACCACGTGCCGTAGATGAAGTTCATGCCCCAGCGGCCGTACCAGCTGCCGTCCTGCTCCTGGTCATTGAGCAGGTAGGTCACGCCGCGATCGAGGGCCTTCGACGATTCGCGGGTCTCGCCGAGCTGCGACAGCATCGACACGACGCGGGCGGTCACGTCCGCGGTCGGCGGGTCGAGCAGCGCGCCGTGATCCGAGAACGGGATGTGGTTGAGGTACATGTGGTTGTTGTCGGCGTCGAACGCCGCCCAGCCGCCGTCCTTCGACTGCAGGCCCTCGACCCATTCGCGCGCCCGGGCGATCGAGGCGGTGTAGTCCGGCATGTTGGCCACCAGCCCGTGCTGGCGCATGGCGCGGTCCATCGCCATCACCACGACGGCGGTGTCGTCGAGGTCCGGGTAGTGGGCGTTGGCGTACTGGAAGGCCCAGCCGCCGGGGCGGACCTTGGGCTTGGCCGCCGCCCAGTCGCCGGCGATGTCGAGCACCTGGCGCGGCAACAGCCAGTCGAGGCCGGCGCGGGCCTGCCCCTCGGCATCGGTGCCGCCGGCCTCGAGCAGCGCGTGCCCGGCCAGAGCGGTGTCCCAGACCGGGGAGACGCAGGGTTGCACGTAGGCCTCGTGCGCCTTCACCACGACGAGCTTCTCGATCGCGTCGCAGGCGACGCGGACCTGCGGATGGTCCGGGCCGTAGCCCATCGCCTCGTACATCAGCACGGTGTTGACCATGGCCGGGAAGATCGCGCCGAGCCCGTCCTCGCCGTTCAGGCGCTCGCTGACCCAGGCCCGCGCCTTCTCCATCGCCCGCAGGCGGATGCGATGGGGGAAGTAGGCCTCCACCTTCTGCAGCACGCGGTCGATCGCGCCGAAGATCGGCGTCCACGGCCAGGTCGCGTGCGGGCTGCCGGGCCAGCGGCGCACGCTGGACGGGGGCGTCAGGAACAGCTCGCCGATGCCGACGCCGCGCGGGTTCTTCGCCCGCGGCTTGGTCGCCTGCAGCACGAAGAGCGGCACCATCACGCAGCGGGCCCAGTACGACACCTTGTCGAGGTGGAACGGGAACCACTTCGGCAGGAACATCACCTCGACCGGCATCACCGGCACCGCCGACCACGGCACCTCGCCGTAGAGCGCCAGGATGAAGCGGGTGAAGACGTTGGATTGCGCCGCGCCGCCGCGCGACAGGATCGCCTCGCGTGCCCGGCGCATGTGCGGCGCCTCGATGTCGTCGCCGATCATCTTGAGGGCGAAGTAGGCCTTCACCGTGCAGCTCATGTCGAACGGCCCCTCGTGGACGAGGGCCCAGCCGCCATGCTTCTCCTGCGTGCGGCGCAGGTAATTGCCGATCTTCGGCTCCAGGCCCTCGGGGGGGCGGGTGTCGCGGAACTGGTGGAACAGGATGTACTCGGACGGGATCGTGGCGTCGGCCTCGAGCTCGAAGCAGATGTGCCCGTCGGCCTGGGCGAGAGCGGTCAGGGCGCGGGTCGCCCGTGCGACGCCGTGATCGACGTCGTCTAGGGAAATCGCCTGGGTCTTCGGGCGTTGCAGCGCCTCGACCTTGTTCACAGCCTCTCGCATCATCCTCGCCTCAAACGGCCACAACTCTCGATCCGCGCCCGATCGTCCCGGATCGGATCACGGCTCGCCCGTCTCATCCTGCCTACGCATGGGCCGTACCGGCCCGTCGCCGGTCCGAACGCATGCTCGTCTCGGTCCTGCCTCATGCGGCGCCGCGCGTGCGTGCCGGATCGCACGACAGGGCGAGTGCGGCCGTCTTGCCCGAGCGGATCGACCCCTCGATCGTCGAGGGCAGCCCGGTGGCCGTCCAGTCGCCCGCGAGCACGAGGTTCGACCACGCCGTCTCCGCGCCGGCGCGGCGCGCGGCCTCAACCGGCGTCGCGGCGAAGGTCGCGCGCTTCTCCTTGACGATCTGCCAGCTTGGCAGTTCCGGGGCAAGGTCGGCCACGGTCGCGATCTCGGCCCAGATCTGCTTGGCCAAATCTTCGCGCGGCACGTCGAGCAGCCGGTCGGCGCCGCTGATCGTCACCGAATAGCGGTCGGGATAGGCGAAAAGCCACTCGGTCAGCGAGTTCACCATGCCGAGGATCAGCGGCGAGCCCGCCTTCGGCACCATCTTGAAATGGGCGTTGACGATCGAGCGGAACGCCTTCGGCGCGGACAGGCCGGGCAGCATCTCGGAGGCGACCCAGGGCGGCAAGGCCAGCACGACCGAATCGCCGTCCGCCACGTCGACCGCCCCGTCGGCGAAGTCGAGCCGCTCGACGCCGGCCGCGCCGAGGCCCAACCCACGCAGGCGCCGGCCGAAGCGGACGGAGGCGCCGCTCGATGCGAGGTACCGCAGCGCCGGGTCGACGAAGGCGTAGGACAGGCCCTTCACCGCCACCAGCGGGCGGCAAGCGGCCCCGCCGGCGCCCAGCGTCTCGCGGAGGATCTTGGCGGCCAGCCCGACATCGCTCTCGGCGACCTCGGTGTTCAGCGCCGCCAGCAGGACCGGATGCCAGAGCCGGTCGTAGAGCGCGCCCTCGCAGGCCATGCTGGCGCCGATCGTCCCGCCGGCACCGTCCGCCTTGCCGGCTGCCGCCCGCAGGATGCCGAGCGGCGCGAGGTAGTCGCGCGCGCGGCTGCCCGGCACGCGGCGCGCCTTGCTCAGCACCCACCACGGCACCCGGCCCGCATTCGGGCGAAGGGTCCAGCGCTCGCCGGTCTTCAGGTCGGCGAACGGGAAGGCGGCCTCGTCCGGGCCGGTCAGCGCGTCGTCCGGCGCGCCGACGCGCTTCAGGAACTCGAGGGCGTCGGCGTTGCCCGACAGCAGCAGGTGATTGCCGTTGTCGAGCTCGAGACCGAGCGTCGGGTCGTAGTACGACCGGCAGCGGCCGCCGGCCTGCTTGGCCGCCTCGTGCACGACGACGTGGGCGCCGCGTTCCACCAGGGAGACGGCGGCCGACAGGCCCGCGAGCCCGGCACCGACGACGTGGACCGTCGCCATCAGACGATCCCGTGCCGAAGCGCCACGGCGACGAGGGCGAGCTTCCTCGGCTTCACCCGCGCCCGCGGCATCGCCCAGCCGCGCTTGAGCAGCGCGACGAGGTAGAGCCGGTAGGCCGCCGCCATCAGGCGGGCCGCCTTGGTCGGCTTGCGCGGGCTCTTGGCGATGATCGCCCAGGTCGCGGCGTAATGCGCCTCGGCCTCCGCCGCGAGCGCGGCGCAGACCTCGCCGATGCGCGGATGCGTGATCGCCGCGTGCGGCGTCGGATCGGTCAGGCCGATCGCGGCGAGCCTTTCCCGCGGCAGGTAGAGCCGGCCGCGCTCGGCATCCTCGTCGATGTCGCGCAGGATGTTGGTGAGCTGCAGCGCCCGGCCCTCGTGCCAGGCGAGCTCGATGCCGAGCGCCTCCGGCATGCCGAAGATCCGCACGGACAGGCGCCCGACGGCGCTGGCGACCCGGTCGCAGTAGAGGTCGAGGGTCGCCGCGTCGGGCGCGACGATGTCCTCGAACGCGTCCATCGCCATGCCGTCGATCACGGCGTGGAAGTCTTCCCGCTTGAGGTCGTAGCGCTGCACCGGAACCACGAGGTCGCGCACGCGCGCCGCGGGCCTGCCGGCATAGAGCCCGTCGATGTCGGCGCGCCAGCGGTCGAGCTCGGCCGCGCGCAGGTCGGCCGCGCCGCCGTCGTCGGCGACGTCGTCGACCGCACGGCAGAACGCGTAGACGGCGTACATCGCCTCGCGCCGCTCCTTCGGCAGCAGGCGCATCGCGGTGTAGAACGACGAGCCGGCCGCCGGCAGGGCCGGGGCCTCGTCGGCGGGCAGGGCCATCGCGGTGGCGGTGACGGTCATGGGTAAGCCTTGCCCTGCGGCGCCGCGCGGACGATGCGGCCTCGGAACGGCCGTCGGGCCAGCGTCGCGCCGATGCCCCCGAGCGCCGTCAACGCGAAGCCGGCCTTGCCGTGATGGACCTTCTCCGAGAGCGGATCGCGATCGAGCAGCCCGCGGGCGAGGACGACGGCGAGCCGGTGGATCGCCGCGATCTCCAGCGACAGGCGCAGGTCGTCGATCAGGTCCGGCAGCACCTTGCCCGCGTCGAGCAGGCCCAGCGTCCGCTCGGCCAAGTCGCGGATGACCGCGCGCAATTGCGGCGTCGCCTTGGCGGCTCCCAGCATGGCGACGGTGGCGCCGTGCCGATCGAGCGCGTCCTGCGGGATGTAGACCCGGTCGAGAGTGCGAAAATCCTTGCCGCAATCCTGGAGATGGTTGACGATCTGCAGCGCTGCGCAGATCGCGTCCGAGGCGGCCCAGACCCGGGCGGGATCCTCGCCGTGCACGTCGAGGACGTAGCGACCGACCGGCATCGCCGAGTAGCGGCAGTAATGGATCAGCTCGTCCCAGTCGGCGTAGCGGTTCTTGCGCGCATCCATCCGGAACGCGTCGAGCAGCTCAAGGGCGTGGCGCGGCGGCAGCCCGCGGGCGGCGAGCTCGCGCTTGAGCGGCTCGGCCTCCGGGTCGGCGGCCCCCGCGCCGGTCAGGGCGTCGGCGAGACCGTCGAGAAGCGCGAGCTTGCGCTCGGGCGACAGCGCGGCATGGTCGGCGACGTCGTCGCCGGCGCGGACGAAATCATAGAACGCGAGGATCGCGCCGCGATTCTTCGGATGGATCAGGTGCGAGGCGACGGGGAAGTTCTCGTCGTTCGCGCCCTTGCCCGAGCGCAGCTCCGTGGCGGTGCCGGACGCGCTCATCGCTGGGCTCCCGGCAGGTATCCCGCGCCGCGGAACCAGTCGATCGCGTCGGACAGCCCCTCCCGGTAGGGGCGGGCGGCGTAGCCGAGCTCGGCCCGCGCCTTCGCGTCGGAGAAGAACATCCGGTAGCGCGACATGCGGATGCCGTCAATCGTGGCGAAGGGCTGCTTGCCGGTGATGCGCGCCATCTGCTCGGAGACGAAGGCGATCGGGTAGACCACGGCCCGCGGCAGGTTCACCGTCGGGGGCTTGCGGCCGACCATGCGGGCGATGTCGCCGAGCATCTGCGAAAGCAGCACGTTCTCGCCGCCGAGGATGTACTTCTCGCCGATCCGCCCCCTGCGCAGGGCGAGCAGGTGGCCGGCGGCCACGTCGTCGACATGGGCGAGGTTGAGGCCGGTGTCGACGAAGGCCGGCATCTTGCCGAGCGCCGCCTCCTGGATGATGCGCCCGGTCGGCGTCGGCTTGACGTCGCGCGGGCCGATCGGCGTCGACGGGTTGACGATCACCGCGGGCAGTCCGCTGCCGGCCACCATCGCGTCGACCACGCGCTCGGCCACGACCTTGCTGCGCTTGTAGGCGCCGATGGCGGTCTCGGGCGTCAGCGGCCGCGTCTCGTCCGAGGGCGTGACGCCGTCGTCCGGCGGCTTGATGGTGGCGACGCTGGACGTATAGACCACGCGCTCGACGCGCGCCTCGAGGGCGGCGCGCATCAGGTTGCGGGTGCCGTCGCGGTTGGTCCGGACGATCTCCTCCATGTCCGGCGCCCAGAGCCGATAGTCGGCGGCGGCGTGGATCAGGTAGCGCTGGCCCCGCATCGCGGCCGCGCAGGCCTCCGGGTCGCGCATGTCGCCCTCGACGACCTCGACGTCGGACCAGGTCAGGTTCGTGCGCGGGCTCGTGGCGCGCACCATGATGCGCACCGGAAATCCGGCGTTGCGGAACACGTCGACCAGGGCCGGCCCGAGAAAGCCGCTCGCGCCGGTGATCAGCACCGGGCCGAGGTCGGAAGAACCGCTTGGGGTCGCCTCTGCCATCACGCTCGAATCGTCACGGGAACGCGGGCGATGCCTTCGTTTTGGGCATCGCACCGCAGCAAGCCGGCTTTTGTCATCGAATGACGTGCACGACAAGGCGATCCGGGCCACAGGCGGCCCGGATCGTGGCGCGCGACGACACCCTCAAGCGAGGCGGAGACGCGAACGCCCTTCCTTCCGCTCGGGGAGGATGTCCTCGACCTTCCGGACGATGCTGGCGGCGTCGAGGCCGGCCTCGGCGTACATCTTGTCCGGGCTGTCGTGGTCCTGATAGCTGTCGGGCAGGGTCATCGTGCGCAC